>CAZMLX010000130.1:0-6236 GCA_964567275.1 uncultured Thiopseudomonas sp.
GTAGCTGGTCAGGATGATATCGGCCTGTTCCAGCAGGGTTTTGTCCAGCGTGCGCTGGGCACCGTGCAGCACCAGGGTGCGCAGCTGGGGGGTAAAGCGTGCCGCCTCCCGTTGCCAGTTGCCAAGCAGGCTGGTGGGGGCGACCACCAGTGCCGGCTGTTGCAATTGGTGTTGCTCTTTCAGGCTGGCGATAAAGGCCAGCACCTGCAGGGTTTTGCCCAGCCCCATGTCGTCGGCCAGAATGCCGCCAAACTGGTGGCGATGCAGGAAATGCAGCCAGTTAAGGCCCAGCTGCTGGTATTCGCGCAATTCAGCCTCAAGGCTGGCAGGGGGGGTAACGGGCTCGATCCCGCGAAAATCATGCAGTTGCTGCATCAGGGCACGGGTGAGCGGGGCGGCACGGTCATTGAGGTCGGGCAGCTCATGCAACTGGGCGGCCTGGAACAGCGGCAACTTGAGCGGCTGGTTAAGGTCATGCTCCAGAATCAGGCCTTTAAGCAAACTGTGAATCTGTTGCAGGGAGCGGGTGTCGAGCTCCAGCCAGTCTTGTTGGTAAGGCAGGATCATCTGCTCGGGGGCACCCTGTTCCAGCCACATCCGGATCAGCTCTCCGGTATCAAGCCGGTGCTGGCCGCCCAGGCCAAGGTCAAGGGTCAGATTGAACCAGCCGCTGGTTGAATCGGCCAAACTGAAAGAAAAGCGGGCTTGTTTTACTTGGAAACTGAAATCGTCGGCTACTGTAATGCGCCAGCCCTGTTCGGCAAGGTTGGGCAGAACACTGGCGATGGTCTGATTCCAGAAGCTGATCAACTCGTCGCCGCTGTTGGTGTTGATGGTCCAGAAAAAATGGTGTTTGTCCCGTGCCTCCGGCCTGAGGTTCAAGGCGGATAACTGATCAAAAATATCGGTCTCGGCAGCCCGATCCCGCTGGATAATAAAGTTCTTATTGTCCTGTTGGCAGAGAACCTGAAGGTCTGCTGTGTCGCTGTAGTCGGGTGCCAGGCTGAAATCACCGTAATCGAAGGTCAACTCCAGGGCTGGAAGCGCCAACGTGCCGGAATAGGCCAGCCGCATCAGATGCAGGTGGGGTGTGCAGCGTTCGATACGCACGCAGTCCAGCTCAACCGGGGGTGGCAACTGTGCCGGAGTGAAGAGTTTGGCCAGTTTGAAAGAGGTTTCAAGCCAGGCTTCCCGGGGTAATGGGGGGGCTTGCAACAGATGGGCGATTTGCGGGCCGCTGAGCGGTGTTTCAATCGTGCCGATGCACCCGGAAGCCAGGTCGACAAAACAGGGCGGGTCCGTTTCCAGCAAGCGCCAGTCGGGGGTGTCACGCAGTGTGGCGCACAATTGTTTGCCTATATTGCTGGTTTGCCAGTGCCAGCTCAGGGAGCGGGCATCGGAGCGGGTGGCTGTCAGGTCCTGGCATAGCAGCCGTTGTTCGCGCAAGACTTGAAGCAGGGCCGAGTAGCCGCTTTCTCCCACAAAACGGTAGCCGTGGGCACCGTGCTGTAACGCCGGCAGAATGGTCAGGTCGGTGGCGCTGACAAAAGCGGGCTGCATGTAGCTCTTGAATGGCGGATGTGGGTGGTAGTCCTGCCATTGGCTCCAGCTGCCATCCTGGCGCAGGTAAGCACGCATAAACCTGAGCCTGAGTGTGGCGCCTTCCGGCTTTAACTGGTACAGCAGGTGGTGGGTGCTGGATGACAGTACCGGCTGTGCGCTTGTCGGGGTGCCGGCCGGAGTGGGGACCGTATCCAGCCAGCGCTCCCATGCGGGTTGCTTTTGCCCGTCCAGGTGGTACAGGGCCGCAGCGACCTGATGCTTGCAGTTGTAACCCATGAAACAACTGCAATAACCGCCGAGTCCGTGCCGGGTTTGGCGTAACTGAACCTGGTAATCATCGCGGCTGCCCCGCACGACGGCGAGAATCTCATCGCCACTGGGCTGGCAGGACAGCACCTTGCCTTGTGTGTAATAGCTTTCGCCCCGGCGGAAGGTGGCGGCGTCGGCTGCAAGATTGCGTATATCGGACCGGGTGAAATCAAGCACGGCAACACTCAGAAGTCAGGGGAAGGTTTAACGGGGTCGGGATTATTGGCGCTGGAAACGCAGCAGGCAAGGGGATGCGGTTATTCCGTCACCGGATTGGCCACGCCAAAGGGAATATGCACCATCGGGATGGTGGCTTGGCCGGCATGGAGGTGGCTGAGCTGGTCGTCGAAGAAAATATGGGGTTTGAGCACCTGCAGGATGCGCAGTTTTTCCATGCCGCCCAGGAAAAAGGCTTCGTCGGTTTCAACGCCCCAGTCGCGCAAGGTGGTCAGCACCCGCTCGTGGGCGGGCGCACCCCGGGCAGTGACAATGGACACGCTGAGGATTTTTGTGTGCTGCGGGTTGTGGATTAGCAGTTCCCGTTCCAGCTGTTGCAGGTGCGACAGCTTTTTGAACAGGTCGGCCAGCGGGTGGTCGATGCGGGTTTGCTGGTGCTGGCGATAAGCGGCTACGCCCTGTTGCTCTAACACCCCGTTGGACTCGGACAGGTCGAACAGGGCGCTGGAGGCGACCCCGACCACCAGTTTTTCTTCGATGGGATAGCGCATGGCAGCGGCCGGTCTAGCGGCGATCCAGCCGGTTGAACAGGTACAGCAATGAAAACGCCGGGATATTCATCAGTAGCCCGTACAGCAGCGCCACCAGTGCCGCTTCCGGCAGTTGCAGCTGGGTAAAGGCGACCAGCATGGCGATGCCGGCATTTTGCACGCCGGTTTCAAAGCTCAGGGTGCGGGCTTCGGCGTTGCCCAGTTTCAGCAGACGGGCCAGTGCGTAGCCGCTGGCCAGTGCCAGCAGGGCCAGCAGTATGACCAGCAGGGCGGTTTGCAGCTGAATGCCCAGCTCCAGCGCTTGCCGGTTGTTCCATACCAGTAGTCCCACCATCAGCAACAGCAACAGGGTGGCGCAGGTTTTCAGCCGCGACTCGTGCTGGTGGATCCAGTCTTTGCACCAGTAGCGCCACAGCATGCCCAGTATCAGCGGCAGTGCGGTGACTACAAACAGCTGAATGGCCGACTGCAGCCAGGACAGCTGAAAACGGGCCGGGCTGCCCAGCCAGTCCAGTTGCAACTGCACCGCCCAGGGCATCCAGAAGGGTGCCAGCAGGCTCATGCTGGCGGTGAGTGCGACGGACAGGGCCACATCGCCACGGGCCAGGTGGCTGAACAGGTTGGAGGTGGCGCCGCCAGGAGCGGCCGCAACCAGCAGTAGCCCAATGGCAATGACGCCGGCCAGCTGGAACAGGCCAATCAGCACCCAGGCCAGTACGGGCAGCAGCAACAGTTGCGACAACAGGCCAAGGATGGCGGCCCGGGGACGTTTCAGCAGCGGTTTGAAACTGCGGGGTTCAAGGCTGCTGCCAACAATCAGCATCATGATGGCCAGGCACAGGGGTAACAGCAGGGTGTTGATCAACATGATCCGGCGCTCTCGTCAGGTAAATAAAGTCAGGGTGACGGCAAACAGCAGGCTGACCAGTGCCGAACAGCCCACCATGGCTGGCAGCAGCGGGGCCATTCCGGCGGACGAGCCGGCCTTGAAAACGGCATGCAGATGGCGGCCGATGGGCCACAGGGCGGTTGCAAACAGCAAGGCCGGCCACAGCGGTTTGATCTGGCTGGCCAGATAAACCAGAAACAGCAGCCAGGCCAGCAGCAACAACAGGGCGTGATAGACACGGGCACGCTGCAGGCCCAGACGTACCGCCAGGGTGCGCTTGCCGTGGCGGGCATCGTTGTCGATATCACGCATATTGTTGATATTCAAAACGGCTACTGCCATAAAGCCGCTGGCGCTGGCCGGTAGCAGCAGGGCGGCAGACAGCGGCGCACCATGCAGATAGCAGCTGCCCAGCACGCCCAGACAGCCAAAAAACAGCCATACCGACAGGTCACCCAGGCCGGCATAACCATAGGGTTTGCGGCCGACGGTATAGGTGACGGCGGCCAGGATGGCCAGCAGGCCCAGCATGATGAATACCAGCAGGGCATTGGTATCCAGCTGTGCCACGCTGATCAGCGCCAGCCCGCTGAGAATGGCCAGGGCGGCAATGATATACAGCGAACGGCGCAGCTGGCCGGCACTGAGAGCGCCGCTTTGCAGGGCACGCAGCGGGCCGAGCCGGTCGGCGTTGTCCACGCCGCGCAGGCCGTCGCCGTAGTCATTGGCCAGGTTGGAGAGGATTTGTAACAGGCTGGCGGTCAGCAGTGACAACAGCAACACCGGCCAGGCAAAGCTGCCCTGGGCCAGCGCCAGTACGCTGCCGCTGAGAATGGCAATCAGCGCCAGGGGCAAGGTTTTGGGACGGCCTGCATCCAGCCAGGCTCGCAATGCAACAGTCATGAACTTCCTTGAAGCGTTAAAGCGGGAGAAAGAGGGACATACGTTAGCAGATCGTTACCGGGCCGGCCTGCTCAAATGATGTCTGGGTGCCATTGTATCCTGAACGGGCGCCAATACGCACCGCCGGCTCCGCTGCCCGCCGCCGGCAGATTCCGTTATACTGGCGGCGCTTTGCGCAGGCCGCCGGCCTGCGTGCCGATACCGGGGACCCATCCATGAAGTTTGTACACCAGCGCGAAGAGCTGAAAGAAGGTGACATGGTCATCATTCATTGTTCCCAGATGTGCAATATCCGTCTGATGAACGATGCCAATTTTCGCAGTTATAAAAACGGTGGCCGCCACAGCTACCATGGCGGGGCCTTTGACCGCTTCCCCGCCCGCATCCGGGTGCCGTCCGATGGCGGCTGGAACATCACCATCGACACCCTGACCCGCAAGGCCATCAGCGTAACCCGCAAGGCCGCCTTTGATTACCGGATCAGGATTGTGCGCAAAGACCAGGACTGATTGCCGGTGCTGCTTAAGTCGGGCTGTTCTGTTCGCGTACCCGTTGCATCAAGCCCCGTGCCATAAACAGCTCGACCTGCTCAAAGGGAATGCGGTCACCGGCATCAGGTTGTTGGTAAACAGGCCGGCCACACCCACCAGCCGCAGCCCCCTGATCAGGGTGGGAATGCGGGTCAGGATGGCCTTGAGTTTGGCAGCCAGCGAGTGATGGTTGACGCCGTAGGCATTGTAAATTTCAGAGTCGGTATCGGCCACCAGCGGAAAAGGCCGGGGACGTGAGGCCGCATAGCGCCCGATGTCTTCTGCGGTGCCGGGAAACAGGGTCACCACATCCAGTCCCAGCGCATTGAGTTCGGCGTATTTGTAGGTGAGCTCGAAAATGCGGAAGTTGCAGAACGGGCAGGCCGGGTCGCGGAAGAACGACACCAGTGTCCTGCGACCCTGGCCAATACGCACGGTACGGCCCTGAATGTCGGTAAACTCAAGTACGGGTGCGAGCTGGGGGGCAACAAGCTGCATGGCGGGAGACTCCGGTAGCTGGATACATTGTGTGACAATTATGGAGTGTTTTGCCGGCAAGGGAACCAACCGGCCTGTCTGTAATCAAGATTTACGGTTTTAGTGGTCCCGGGCGGGAGATGCCGCCGTTTTCATTATTGATCAGGAGCTGTTTTGTCATGTCGACGCAAGCAAAAAACAAAGTGATTCCGGCGGTTGTAGTGGCAGCATTGCTGGCGGGTGGCTGGTTTGCCTGGCAGAGCCTGGCCGGCAGCCAGCAGCAGGAAGCGCTGGTCAGCAGTAATGGCCGTATTGAGGCTACCGAGATTGATATTGCCACCAAGCTGGCGGGACGGGTCAACGATATTTTGGTTGATGAAGGCGAGTTTGTTAAAGAGGGGCAGGTGCTGGCGACCATGCAGGTGGATACGCTGGAGGCCCAGTTGCGCGAGGCACAGGCGCAACAGCGCCAGGCGGTCAATGCGGTGGCGGCAGCCCGGGCCCAGGTGGCCATGCGTGAAAGTGACAAGCTGGCGCTGGAAGCACAGGTTGGGCGGGCGGAAGCTGAGCTGAACCTGGCACAAAAGCGGCTGGCCCGTTCGGAAAAACTGGCCAAAGACGGCGCCACCTCGATGCAAACCCTGGACGACGACCGGGCTGGCGTACAGAGTGCCCGGGCCAGCGTGGCAGCGGCCCGGGCCCAGGTGGCTTCGGCGGAGGCGTCCATTATTGCCAGCCAGGCGCAGGTAATCAGCGCCGAATCCCAGGTGGAAGCAGTGGCCGCCACGCTGGAGCGTATTCAGGTCGAGATTGACGACAGCCAGCTCAAGGCACCCC
>CAZMLX010000131.1:0-6064 GCA_964567275.1 uncultured Thiopseudomonas sp.
AGCCATGTGGCCTCCTAGTTATGCTTGAAATCGTCACGGCCCCGAAAAGGGCTCGCAACATGATAATAAGAAAACCCCGGTTGTCAATTTAAGAACACACCAGCTGGCGGGGTCGGGTAGGGTTTGCTGCAAGAGCGGATCGCAGTCATGCCGGGCAGGGGTTGCCTCTGGCGGTGCAGATACGCTGTTGCGGGCTCTATTTTGTTGCTCTGGCGTTTCCCGGATTGTCATGCAACATCAGGATACATATTCTTATGGGTGCTAGCGGGCACATGATCGGGCATTTTGTCAAATGGCGGCAATGCGCTTTTAGGCGAATGTCCCGGCGTTGTCAGTAACCCGCTTTTTGCACTATACTTGCAGACGGCTTGGCAGTGCCCGGTTCCGCACCATGGTACTGTAAAGTTCGTCCTTTGGTGGCAGGTGCCTTGACGGGTGCCCTTTCAATAACCGCCCTGCTGTTTGGGGCTCTCAAAGTGTGATTACGCCGTGAAAAGCCAACGACCTGTAAATTTAGATATAACGACAATAAAGCTGCCCATAACCGCTTATTCGTCCATTCTGCACCGTATTTCGGGTGTCATCCTGTTCCTCGGAATCATCGTTATGTTGTGGGGGCTGGACAAGTCCCTGAAAACGTCAACGGGTTTCGATGAAGTCAAGGCATGCCTGGACGGCAACTTCGCCAAGCTGGTGGTCTGGGCCCTGCTGTCTGCCCTGCTGTACCACCTGGTGGCCGGCATCCGTCACTTGCTGATGGATATGGGCCTGGCGGGTGAAACCCTTGAAGCTGGCAAGCTGGGCGCCAAAGCCGTCCTGGTGATTGCTGCTGTTCTGATTGTGCTGGCGGGAGTGTGGATATGGTAACTTACGTAACTAACTTTTCGCGCTCGGGCCTCTATGACTGGATGGCCCAGCGTGTCTCTGCCGTGGTATTGGCGGTCTACACCCTGTTTCTGCTGGGCTACCTGGTTGCCAACCCGGATTTGAGCTACCTTCAGTGGAAGGGCCTGTTTAGCCAGGGCTGGATGCGTGTATTCAGCCTGCTGACGCTGGTGGCGCTGGGTGCGCACGCCTGGGTCGGCATGTGGACCGTTACCACTGACTACCTGACCAAAATGACCTTTGGCAAGTGGGCGGGTCCTGTGCGTTTTCTGGCTCAGGCCCTGTGTGGCGTGTTGATGTTTGTGATGTTTGTCTGGGGCATCCAGATCATTTGGGGAATGTAATTCATGGCCAGTATCCGTACTCTTTCTTATGACGCCATCATTGTAGGTGGCGGCGGCGCTGGTATGCGCGCCTCTCTGCAGCTGGCCCAGGGCGGTCACAAGACTGCCGTAGTCACCAAAGTGTTTCCAACCCGTTCGCACACTGTATCCGCCCAGGGCGGCATTACCTGTGCCATTGCTTCTGACGACCCCAACGACGACTGGCGCTGGCACATGTACGATACCGTCAAGGGCTCCGACTATATCGGTGACCAGGACGCTATCGAGTACATGTGTTCCGTAGGCCCTGAAGCGGTATTCGAGCTGGAGCACATGGGTCTGCCATTCTCCCGTACCGAAACTGGTCGCATTTATCAGCGTCCTTTCGGTGGCCAGTCCAAGGACTACGGCCGTGGCGGTCAGGCTGCCCGTACCTGTGCTGCGGCCGACCGTACCGGTCACGCCCTGCTGCACACCCTGTATCAGGCCAACCTGAAGCACGGTACCGAGTTCCTCAACGAGTGGTATGCCGTTGACCTGGTCATGAACCAGGATGGTGCCTGTGTGGGTGTAATCGCCATCTGCATCGAAACCGGCGAAACCGTCTACATCCGTTCCAAGGCCACTGTACTGGCTACCGGTGGTGCAGGTCGCATCTTTGCTTCCACCACCAACGCCCTGATCAACACCGGTGACGGTGTGGGCATGTCCCTGCGTGCCGGCATCCCGATGCAGGACATGGAAATGTGGCAGTTCCACCCGACCGGTATTGCCGGTGCCGGTGTGCTGGTTACCGAAGGTTGCCGTGGTGAGGGTGGTTACCTGATCAACAAGCACGGTGAGCGCTTCATGGAGCGCTATGCGCCCAACGCCAAAGACCTGGCCGGCCGCGACGTGGTTGCCCGCTCCATGGTCAAAGAGATTTTGGCCGGTAACGGCTGTGGTCCGGATGGCGACCACGTTCAGCTGAAGCTGGACCACCTGGGCGAAGCCGTACTGCACAGCCGCCTGCCCGGCATTTGTGAGCTGTCCAAGACCTTTGCCCACATTGACCCGGTGGTTGCGCCTATTCCCGTTATTCCAACCTGTCACTACATGATGGGTGGTATTGCCACCAATATTCATGGTCAGGCCATTGCTCAAACCGCCAGCGGCGAAGACAAGATCATCGACGGCCTGTTCGGCGTGGGCGAGGTTACCTCCGTATCCGTACACGGTGCCAACCGTCTGGGCGGCAACTCGCTGCTTGACCTGGTGGTGTTCGGCCGTGCCGCTGGTCTGTACCTGGAAAAAGCCCTGCGCGAGGGTGTTGACACCCGCAGCGCCGGCGAGTCCGACATCGAACGCTCCATGGCCCGCCTGGCCGGCCTCAACGAGCGCACCGAAGGTGAAGATGTTGCACCGCTGCGCAAAGAGCTGCAAACCTGCATGCAGAACTATTTCGGTGTATTCCGTACCGGCGAATACATGCAGAAGGGCATCAAGGAGCTGGCCGACCTGCGCGAGCGCATCCAGAACGTCAAGATCAACGACAAGAGCAGCGCATTCAACACCGCCCGCATCGAGGCGCTGGAACTGCAAAACCTGCTTGAAGTGGCTGAAGCGACCGCCATTGCCGCCGAAACGCGCAAAGAGTCCCGTGGTGCCCACGCCCGCGAAGACTACGAGAGCCGTGACGACGAAAACTGGCTGTGCCACAGCATGTACTTCCCGGAGACCAAGACTGTTGGCAAGCGTGCCGTCAACTTCTCTCCAAAAACAGTTCCTGCCTTTGAGCCTAAAGAGCGTACTTATTAAGGGTTTTCAAGATGTCATTGCCTAACACTCTGAAAGTAAGCGTTTATCGCTACAATCCTGAAAAGGATGCTGCGCCCTTCATGCAAAACTTTGACGTCCAGATCGACGGCAAAGACATGATGGTTCTCGACGTGCTGCAACTGATCAAGGAACAGGACGAGACCTTTGCTTTCCGCCGCTCTTGCCGTGAAGGCGTCTGTGGTTCGGACGGCATGAACATGGCCGGTGTTAACGGTCTGGCCTGTGTCACCCCGATTTCGGAGAAAATCAAGAACGGCAAGCTGGTCATTCGCCCGCTGCCCGGTCTGCCGATTATCCGTGACCTGGTGGTGGACATGAGCCTGTTCTACCAGCAGTACGAAAAAGTTCAGCCTTATCTGCAAAACGACACTCCGGCTCCGGCCATCGAGCGTCTGCAGTCCCCGGAAGACCGTGCCAAGCTGGACGGCCTGTACGAGTGTATTCTCTGTGCCTGCTGCTCCACCGGTTGTCCGTCTTTCTGGTGGAACCCCGACAAGTTCCTGGGTCCTTCTGCGCTGTTGCAGGCTTACCGCTTCCTGGCGGACAGCCGTGACACCCAGACCCGTGAACGTCTGTCACGTCTGGAAGACCCGTTCAGTGTTTTCCGTTGCCGTGACATCATGAACTGTACCAATGTGTGTCCGAAGGGTCTCAACCCCAACCGGGCCATTGGCCAGATCCGTAGCATGTTGCTGCAAAACGCAACCTGATCGGGTTGCAAAAAATCATTTGCCCGGGCTTGCCCGGGCAAGTGGACTCTGGGAAACAGCTTACAAAGCTGTTTTATACCTCACTGAATACCGCAGGGACTCCCGGCTCATACCGGGCTATCTGTCAAGCCGGCTGGTCATGAAGCATCCAGGGATGACTTCAGGTCCGGTTTTGGTTTATGTACCGGTAGCGTTTCCCTTACCAAGGGTGACTTAGCATGCAAGAAAGCGTTATGCAACGCATGTGGAACAGCGCCCACCTGTCCGGTGGGAATGCAACTTACGTTGAAGAGCTGTATGAGCTCTATCTTCACGATCCCAACTCTGTTCCTGAAGAGTGGCGCAGCTACTTTGACAAGCTGCCAGCACAAGCGGGTGGCTCGATTCAGGATGTTTCTCACAGCACGGTGCGCGAGCAATTTGTGTTGCTGGCCAAGAACCAGCGTCGTGCCCAGCCGGTGGGTGCTTCGGCCGTCAGCTCCGACCACGAAAAGAAACAGGTTGAAGTGCTGCGTCTGATCCAGGCCTACCGCATGCGTGGCCACCAGGCAGCCCAGCTCGACCCGCTGGGAATCTGGGTACGTGCGACTCCACCCGACCTGACCGTACAGCATTACGGTCTGACCGATGCCGATCTGGATACGGTTTTCCACACCGGCGATGTCAACATGGGCAAGGAAACCGCAACCTTGCGTGAAATCCGGCAGACACTGCAGGATACTTACTGCCGCACCCTCGGCTCCGAATTTACCCATATTGTTGATTCCGAACAGCGCCGCTGGTTCCAGCAACGTCTGGAAACAGTACGGGGCCGTCCGGAGTTCTCTGCTGAAACCAAAATTCATATTCTTGAGCGCCTGACCGCTGGCGAAGGGCTGGAAAAATACCTGGGTACCAAGTATCCCGGTACCAAGCGTTTCGGCCTGGAAGGTGGCGAGAGCCTGATTCCGCTGATGGACGAACTGATCCAGCGTTCAGGCTCTTATGGTGCCAAGGAAATCATGGTGGGCATGGCTCACCGTGGCCGCCTCAACGTGCTGGTCAATACCTATGGCAAAAACCCGCGCGACCTGTTTGACGAATTTGACGGCAAGCGTGTTGAGGGACTGAGCTCCGGTGACGTCAAATATCACCAGGGCTTCTCGTCCAACGTGATGACTCCCGGTGGCGAAATCCACCTGGCGATGGCATTCAACCCGTCCCACCTGGAAATTGTTTCTCCAGTGGTTGAAGGTTCCGTGCGTGCCCGTCAGGACCGCCGCCAGGACCCGGTGGGTGATACCGTGGTACCCATTACCATTCATGGTGACTCGGCGTTTGCCGGTCAGGGTGTGGTCATGGAAACCTTCCAGATGTCACAGACCCGTGCCTATAAAACCGGCGGCACCATTCGTGTGGTGATCAACAACCAGGTGGGTTTTACCACCAACAAGCAGGAAGACACCCGTTCCACCGAATACGCCACCGATGTGGCCAAGATGATTCAGGCACCGATTCTGCACGTCAATGGCGATGACCCCGAGGCGGTGATTTTTGCTGCCCAGCTGGCGGTCGATTACCGCATGCAGTTCAAGCGTGACATTGTCATTGATCTGGTTTGTTACCGCCGTCGTGGCCACAACGAGGCCGACGAGCCCAGCGGTACCCAGCCGGTGATGTATCAGCAGGTATCCAAACAGCGCACCACCCGCGACCTCTATGCCGACCAGCTGATTGCTGAAAAGGTACAGACCGCAGAGCAGGTGCAAAAGCTGGCCGAGGATTACCGTGATGCGCTGGACAATGGTCAGCACGTGGCCAACAGTCTGGTTAAAGAGCCCAACGAAGAGCTGTTTGTTGACTGGACCCCTTATCTGGGCCATGCCTGGACCGCCCAGTACGACACCAGCTTTGACCTTAAAACCCTGCAGGAGCTGACCAGCAAAATGCAGGACGTGCCGGAAGGCTTTGTGGTCCAGCGTCAGGTTTCAAAAATCCTGGAAGACCGTCGCAAGATGGCTGCCGGTGGCCTGCCCATCAACTGGGGCTTTGCCGAAACTGCTGCCTACGCCACCCTGCTGCACGAAGGTCACCCGATCCGCATTACCGGCCAGGACGTTGGTCGTGGCACCTTCTCGCACCGCCATGCGGTACTGCACAACCAGAAGAACGGCGATACCTATGTCGGTCTGCAGCATCTGTCTGACGACCAGCCAAGCCTCACCATCCATGACTCCTTCCTGTCGGAAGAAGCGGTATTGGCCTTCGAGTACGGTTATGCCGGCACCATGCCCAATGCTCTGGTGATCTGGGAAGCCCAGTTCGGCGACTTCGCCAACGGCGCCCAGG
>CAZMLX010000132.1:0-6029 GCA_964567275.1 uncultured Thiopseudomonas sp.
ATATTTTTTCACGTCTTTCCGGGCGACCCCGCCAGCCAGTGCCGAACGGGAGGCGAATAGTACACAGCCAAAACTTATTGCGCAAGCACTTTGACACGAGCGAAATTTTTCTTGCCTGCCTGGCAAACATAAATCTGCCCGGGCTGGCACATAAAGTCCTTGCCAACCACTGCGCCATCGATCCGGACGCTACCGGCATCCAGCATGTTGCGCGCCGCCGCCGCATTTTTTACCAGTCCGGCACGATTCAGCAGTGCAGCGACAGGCAACGCACCCTCCACCAGCACATCCACGTCTGGCAAGTCTTCCGGCAGCTCACCTTCAGCCAGGCGATTGCCGACAGATTTGTGCGCACCGGCCGCAGCTTCTTCACCATGAAAACGCGCAATCAGCTCTTGCGCCAGCTCGATTTTGATATCCCTGGGGTTGCGACCGTCGCGCATCTCCTGTTGCAGGCGCTCAATATCCTCCATGGAACGGAAGCTTAACAACTCAAAGTAGCGCCAGATCAGCTCATCGGGCATCGACAGAATTTTGGTGTACATTACGCCGGGCGCTTCCTGGATGCCGACATAGTTGCCCAGTGACTTGGACATCTTCTTGACACCATCCAGACCCTCCAGCAAAGGAACGGTCAGCACGCACTGCGGCTCCTGCCCGTAAGTGCGCTGCAACTCGCGCCCCATCAGCAGATTGAAGGTCTGGTCGGTACCGCCCAGCTCGATATCCGCCTTTAAAGCAACCGAATCATAGCCCTGCACCAGCGGATACAGAAACTCGTGAATGGCGATCGACTGCTGACTGGTATAGCGATTATGAAAATCCTCCCGCTCCAGCATCCGCGCCACGGTGTAGCTTGACGCCAGACGTATGAAATCGGCCGGGGTCAGCTCGTTGATCCACTGTGAATTGAAAGCCACTTCGGTTTTGGCCGGATCCAGAATTTTAAACACCTGCTCTTTATAGGTCTCGGCATTGGCCAGCACCTGCTCCCGGGTCAACGGCGGACGGGTGGCACTTTTGCCGCTGGGATCACCGATCATGCCGGTAAAATCGCCAATCAGAAAAATGACCTGATGCCCCAGTTCCTGAAACACCCGCAGCTTGTTGATCAGCACTGTATGCCCCAGGTGCAGGTCGGGTGCTGTCGGGTCAAAACCCGCCTTGACCCGCAAAGGGCGACCGGAGCGCAGCTTGGCCAGCAGCTCCTCCTCAACCAGCAAGCTTTCGGTACCGCGCTTGATCAGCGCAATCTGTTGTTCCAGATTCAGTTTCGTTGACATATGTCTATTTACCCAGGATGCCTGTTACACAAAGATGAGCGCTCGGCATTGTACGACAGTTCGCACACATTTTTTAAACAATTGAGCGTGGCTATTTCTCGCATTCCTGCATACTATTACCCGTTCCGCCGCTGGGCCGCCTTAAAGAGCCGCCTTGCCATACACTGTTCGCCAGAAGACCAAGCCCTACTATGACGATACAGAACTCCGGCTCCAAACAGCCCGCTTACCCCAAAAAACACATCATCGCCGCCAGCGGCATTGCTGCCCTGGTCAGTCTGGTCCTGATTGTTTTCCCTTCCAAGGAAGTGGTTGCCAACAAGGCATTTATTGACCTGCTGCCCCTGGAAAATGATGATCCCCTGGTACCAGAGCAAAGCTTTGCGGCCCAGCTAAACAGTCCCGAGGCAATTTCTGCGGCTTTACTGTCAGCAACCGACGCCCGGATTGCGGATGAACCTCAGCCTGAAGCGGCCGAACCGCCACAACAAGACATTCAAGACAGCAAACACTCAAGCCAGCAACCCCGCTCGGTAACGGTTACAGTCCAGTCAGGCGACACCCTGTCCGGCCTGTTCGATCAGCTCGAGCTTGGCCACAGCCTGATGAATACCATTCTGGCCCAGGACAAGCAGGCCCGCCAGTTCACCCAGCTGCGCCTGGGACAGGAGCTGGAATTCGGCTTTGACGCCAGCGGCGAACTGTACAGCATCAGCAGCCAGCTCAATCCGCTTGAACGCATCCACCTGACCCGCAACGAAGAGTCCGGCCGGTTCCTGTTTGGCAAGGATGTGCAAGAAACCACGCTGATCGAAGCCCATGCCGGCGGTACCATCGACAGCAGCCTGTTTGCCGCAACTTCGGCAGCCGGCATGCCTTACCGGCTGGCTCATGACATGGCCAATATTTTTGCCTATGACATCGACTTCGCCCGCGACTTGCGCGAAGGCGACAATTTCGAGGTGGTTTACCAGCAGCGCGTACTGGGTGACCAGGTCATGGATACCGGCAATATTCTGGCTGCCCGCTTTACCAACAAGGGCAAAACCCTGACCGCCATCCGCTACACCGACAAACAGGGCAACACCGCTTATTACAACAGCGACGGCACCAGCAACCGCAAGGCTTTTATCCGTACTCCGGTAGACTTTTCACGCATCAGCTCCAAGTTCAACCCCGGCCGCAAGCACCCCATTCTCAACCGTATCCGTGCCCACAAGGGTGTTGACTATGCCGCACCAACCGGCACTCCGATCAAGGCTACCGGCAATGGCAAGATCGCCTTTATCGGCAACAAAAGCGGCTACGGCAAAACCATCGTCATCCAGCACGGCAACCAGTACCGCACCCTGTACGGCCACATGAACGGCTACGCCAAAGGCTTGCGCAACGGCAGCCCGGTTACCCAGGGCCAGATCATCGGTTATGTCGGCATGACCGGCCTGGCCACCGGCCCGCACCTGCACTACGAGTTCCATGTCAACGGTGTGCATGTGGATCCGCTCAGCCAGAAGCTGCCGACCTCCGATCCGGTGCCCCGCAGTGAAATGGCACGCTTCCAGCAGGCCGCCAAACCACTGCTGGCCCGCCTCGACGAGCAGCGCAGCATTCGTCTGGCCCGGGCCGACACCACAGACCGCTAACCGGTGCCTCTCTACCTCGGCATCATGTCCGGCACCAGCCTGGACGGACTGGACATCTGCCTGACCGGCATTGGCGACACCCTTCAGCTGCTCGACAGCCTGTTTATCCCCTTCCCTCCCGCCTTGCGGGAGGAGCTTTTGGCACTGTGTTCACCCACCGACAATGAATTGGTTCGGCTGTCTGTCGCCGAGCAGCAGTGGACGCGACTCTGTGCCGACGGCATTCGCTTGTTATTGGCCCGGCAACACCTTCAGCCGGACGCAGTAACCGCCATCGGCAGCCATGGCCAGACCATTCGTCATCACCCCGAGCTGGGCTTTAGCGTGCAAATTGGCGCCCCGGCGCTGCTGGCCGAACTGACCGGCATTGCCGTAGTCAGCCATTTCCGTCAGCGTGACCTGGCGGCAGGTGGCCAGGGCGCACCGCTGGTACCCGCCTTTCATCACTGGCTGTTTACCGGCGACGACATTGCCAGCGCCATTCTCAATATCGGCGGCTTCAGCAATGTCAGCTTCTTGCTGCCCGGCCAGCCGGTGTACGGTTTTGACTGCGGGCCGGGCAATGTCTTGCTGGATGCCTGGATTGGCAAGCATCAACAGGTTACCTTTGATGCCAATGGCGACTGGGCACGCAGTGGCCAGCTGCAACCGGCGTTGCTGGAACAGCTACTGCAACAGCCCTGGTTTTGCCAGACCGGCCCAAAAAGTACCGGCCGCGAACTGTTCAATCTGGCCTGGCTGGAACAGCAGCTGGATCAACAGCCGACGTTGCGCCCCGAAGATGTACAGGCCACCCTGACCGAACTGACCGCCATCAGCATCAGCCAGTCCATCCTGCGCGAACAACTGCCGCTGCAACGGCTGGCGGTGTGCGGTGGCGGTGCCCATAACGGCTTCTTGCTGGAACGGCTGGCTGCGCATTTGCCGCAGCTTGACGTAATGACCACCGATGCACTGGGCGTGCCGGCTGACTGGATGGAAGCCATGGCCTTTGCCTGGCTGGCGCATTGCTGCCTGGAAGGAATACCGGCCAACCGGCCCGAGGTGACCGGCGCCCGTGGCTTGCGTGTGCTGGGCGCCGTGTATCCGGTCTGAGCGAACGCTTAAACCGAGAAGGACGACCCACAGCCACAGGTGGTGGTGGCATTGGGGTTATTGATGATGAAACGGGAACCTTCCAGCCCTTCGGTGTAGTCGACCTCGGCACCTTCCAGATACTGGAAACTCATCGGGTCCACCACCAGCTTGACGCCGTCACGGGTGACCACGGTATCGTCTTCTTCCATTTCTTCATCAAAGGTAAATCCGTACTGGAAACCGGAGCAACCGCCGCCGGTGATAAATACGCGCAGCATCAGCCGCTCGTTGCCCTCTTCCTCGATCAGGCTTTTGACCTTGTTGGCCGCCGTGGCACTAAACTGCATGGCGGCGGGTTGAAAGGATTCAACACTCATGTTTCACAGCTCCCGGCCCATGGCCGATTGGATTGATGCACATATCCTAGCAAAATACTCGGATATGTGCAGCCAGTAGAAAATCATCAGGGCATCAGCGCCACGGTTTGCAGGCCGGCATCTTCAGCAAAACCGAACATGATGTTCATGTTTTGTACTGCCTGGCCGGATGCGCCTTTGACCAGGTTGTCGATCACCGACAGGATCACCACCCGCTCGCCACCCTGCGGCCGGTGTACCGCAATGCGGCACAGGTTGGAGCCTTTTACGCTGCGGGTCTCCGGAAAACTGCCGGCTGGCAGCACATCGACAAAGCGCTCGCTGGCATAACGCTGTTCGTACAGCGCCTGCACATCGACGCCAGGGTCGATTTCTGCGGTGTAGAGGGTGGCATGGATGCCGCGGATCATTGGCACCAGATGCGGCACAAAGGTCAGGCCCAGTGGCTGGCCGGCGGCACGGGCCAGACCCTGCTCGATTTCGGGCAAGTGGCGATGGCCTTTGACACCATAGGCTTTGACACTTTCGGTGGCTTCACAGAACAGCGAGCCCAGATTGGTGCCCCGCCCTGCGCCACTGACGCCGGAGGCACAGCTGGCAATCAGATGCTGGCCGTTGAGCAGACCCTGCTCGGCCAATGGCAGAAAACCCAGCTGTACCGAAGTCGGGTAACAGCCCGGCACGGCAATCAGGCGGGCGTTGGCAATTTGCGCACGGTTGACTTCCGGCAAGCCGTAAACAGCCTCGCCCACCAGTTGCGGCGCGCCATGGGGCTGGCCATACCATTTTTCCCACAGTGGAACATCCTGCAACCGGAAGTCGGCTGACAGGTCGATAATGCGGGTACCAGCGGCCAGCACCTCGGCCGCCAGGCTATGGGCAACGCCGTGCGGAGTGGCAAAAAACACCACATCACACTGGCCGAGCTGGCTGGCTTCGGGGTTGCTGAATTTCAGTTCCGGATAATGCTCGCGCAGGTTCGGATACATGTCGGCCACACGCACCCCCTCTTCCGAGCGCGAGGTGATGTAGACCACCTGCGCCTGCGGGTGCAGGGCCAGAATCCGCAACAGTTCCACACCTGTATAGCCGGTGCCGCCGACAATCGCGACCTTGAGCATCGCCAATCCTCTTTAATTCGGGTGATTTGCAACCACGGGCAAAAATAGCGGTTACCATACGGGCCGACTTTTCTTTGCTGACGGGAGTTCCTTAATGAGCTATCTATGGATCAAGGCGCTACACATCATTGCCATGGTTTGCTGGTTTGCCGGCTTATTCTACCTGCCACGGCTGTTTGTTTACCATGCTTCCAGTGACGACAAAATCAGCCGTGACCGTTTCTGCATCATGGAGCGCAAGCTGTACCGAGGCATCATGCATCCGTCGCTGGTTGCTACGCTGGGGCTGGGGCTGACCATGCTGTGGATGAATCCTGCGCTACTAAAAATGCCCTGGATGCATATCAAGCTGACGTTGTTGGCGGTATTGATTGGCTATCATTTTTCTCTGGGAGTTTTCCTGCGTCGCTTTGCCAGCGATATTGACCGCAAGAGTCATGTGTTTTATCGCTGGTATAACGAGGTGCCGGTGATTTTTTTGCTGGCTATCGTGATTTTGGCGGTGGTAAAGCCGGTCTTTTAGTCCCG
>CAZMLX010000133.1:0-6020 GCA_964567275.1 uncultured Thiopseudomonas sp.
TTTAGTACTGTTCTGAGAGAGATCACCCGATCAAGTCGGGTGATGACGGGTTAAATCATGATGCCGGGTTAAACCATGATGACAGGTTAAACCATGATGACGGGTCAAACCATAGCGACAGCAGCCCGGCGCAGCCGGACCACCCTCCCCCAACGGCACGGTGTACCCGCAGGCAGGGCGAGGCCGGAGCAAAGCATCAGCAACAGGATCGAAGCCTGCTTCGAGACTGGCAGCGTAGCTTTGCGCAGCGCCTCGCCCTGCCTGCCACACCGAAGCCAAAAAACACTAAACCGCTGGATCTTGCCACACCGAAGCCAAAATCAATCCCGCTGTAAGCGCTGCTCAATCGCCCCGACAATCCCCTCAACACTCAACCCACACTCGGCCAGCATCGCCGTCTGGTCACCGTGATCAATGTAAGCATCCGGCAAGCCCAACTGCAACAACGCCACCGGCAAGCCTTCGCCCTGTAGAAACTCGCCCACGGCACTGCCGGCACCGCCCTGTACGGCGTTTTCTTCGATGGTTACCAACAGTTCATGGGATACCGCCAGCTGCCGCAGCAGGGCTTCGTCCAGTGGTTTGACGAAGCGCATATCAACCACGCTGGCGTTGATCCGTTCGGCCACCTGCAGCGCATTGGCCAGCTGGGTGCCAAATACCAGCAAAGCAACCCGCTCGCCCTGCCGGCGCTGCACCGCCTTGCCGATTTCAACCGCATCCAGACTGTCGGTTACCGCCACATTGGGACCGGTGCCACGGGGATAGCGCACCGCAGCCGGGCCGGCATAGTGATAGCCGGTATTGAGCAGCAGACGCAGCTCGTTTTCGTCGCTGGGCGTCATAATCACCATGTTGGGGATGCAACGCATGTAAGACAGATCGTAGGCGCCGGCATGGGTGGCGCCATCTTCGCCGACCAGGCCGGCCCGGTCGATGGCAAACAGCACGTCCAGATTTTGCAGCGCCACATCGTGAATCAGCTGGTCATAGGCACGCTGCAGGAAGGTGGAGTAAATCGCCACCACCGGCTTGCCGCCTTCGCAGGCCATGCCGGCGGCCAGCGTTACCGCATGCTGCTCGGCAATTGCCACATCAAAGTAACGCTCCGGATACTGCTCGCTGAAAGCAATCAGGTCGGAGCCTTCTTTCATGGCCGGGGTAATGCCAAACAGGCGCTGGTCGGCAGCAGCCATATCGCACAGCCAGCGGCCAAAAATATGCGAATAGCGGGGGCTCTGGTCCTTGATGTGGTCATGGGCATTGATGGCGTGATAACGGATCGGCTCCACCTCGGCCGGCGCCAGCCCCTTGCCCTTGGTGGTGATCACATGCAGAAACTGCGGCCCTTTCAGGCTGCGCATGTTGCGCAAGGTTGATACCAGCATCGGCAGGTCATGACCGTCAATCGGGCCAATGTAGTTCCAGCCCAGCTCTTCGAACAGGATGCTGGGAGCAATCATGTTTTTGGCGTGTTCTTCGGTTTTGCGGGCCAGCTCCAGCGCTCCGGGCACCATCGACAGGAGTTTTTTGCTGCCCTCCCGCATGCTGTTGTAGGTGCGCCCGCTCATCAGCCGGGCCAGATGCTGTGACAGGCCGCCAACATTGTTGGAAATCGACATGTCGTTGTCATTGAGCACCACCAGCATGTCGGCACCGGTCTCCGGCGCATGATTGAGCGCCTCGAACGCCATACCGGCGGTCATCGCCCCATCACCGATAATGGCGACTGTTTTGCGGGGGTTGCCGGCATTTTTAGCGGCAATCGCCATGCCCAGCGCCGCACTGATCGAGGTGCTGGAATGGCCGACGCCAAAGCTGTCGTATTCGCTTTCTTCCCGCTTGGGAAAAGCGCTGAGACCACCACGCTGGCGCATGCTCAACATGCGCTCACGGCGGCCAGTCAGGATTTTGTGCGGATAAGCCTGGTGACCCACGTCCCACACCAGCCGGTCGTCCGGGGTATTGAACACGTAATGCAAGGCTACAGTCAGCTCAATGACACCCAGCCCGGCAGCAAAGTGGCCACCGGTGCGCCCTACGCACCACAGCAAATAATGACGCAGCTCGTCTGCCAGTGCCTGCAAATCCTTTTCCGCCAGCTGGCGCAAATCATCCGGCGTGCCGACCTGGTCCAGCAACAGCGTATCCGGGCATTCGGCGGGGATTTCATCAAAGATTTTCGGCATGGTGATCAGGCGTCGGGTCGCAAAATAAATAACGGGCAAGTTTACCTGATTTTTGCCGGACGGTGTTGAGCTGGGCAGGGGTGTTTACACTGTGGTGGCCGGTCCGGTTCAGGTCTGCCCAAGCTGCGCTTCCAGCGCCAAAGCAAGCTTCGTCACTGTCGCTGATGCTTGGGCAGACCTGAACCGGACCTGATGCACCGCGTGCGGGTGGAGAGAATTTAGCCCGGCTTTGCCGGGCTGCTGTCGCAAGGCAATTCTGCAGGCTTTTTGTCTTGAGGCTGTTTTTTATATCTGCGTCGGACAAAGATTCTTGTTTTAAAAGCCCTGGAATTAACACCATCGCGGGGCTATCACCAAAGTCTCGCTTAACGTGGTCGCTCTCGCTGAAATTTGGCCATCCACAGCGACAGCAGTCCGGCAAAGCCGGACCACTCTCTCCCCAACCCGCACAAGGTAGCCTGGGCCGTTGAGGTGCGGTGCAAAGCATTTAGCGCTCGGGCCGAAGCTTGCTTCGGTGCGGGTGCGGCAGCTTTGCACCGCACCTCAACGGCCCCAAACTACAGCAGTGCAAAACCCCCTCAGCGCCGCTGCAAAATAATATCGGCCGCCCGCTCCGGCATGGAATAAAGATCGGCATCTTCGGCATATTTCAGCGCATTTTCTGCCCACATCCGTCTCTGGGCCGGATTTTTCAGCATTTCTGCCAATGCCCGGTTTAACCCTTTTTGGTCAAACGGACTTTCCAGCACCACGCCAGCTTCGGCATCGCCAATGTAGTGGGCATAGCCGCATACATCGGTCACCAGCACCGGCAACCCGGCCACCAGCGCTTCCAGCAGTACGGTGCCGGTATTTTCGTTATAGGCCGGATGAATCAATACCTCGGCCCCCAGCAAAAAACGGGGAATGTCATCCCGCCCCTTAAGAATCTCCACCTGCTTGCCCAGCCCCAGCGTCTTGATTTGCACCAGAAAAGGCTTGGGATCGTCCTGGCCAATCACCAGCAGTCTGACTCGCTTGCGCAGCGCATCCGGCAGGCTGGCCACCGCTTTGAGGGTACGGTCCAGCCCTTTGGTTTTAAAACCTGAACCAATCTGCAACACCAGCAGGTCATCCTCGGCCAGCCCGAATTCCTGCCGGAACCCGGCCCGTATTTCGGCGGCATTGGCCGGCGCCTTGCGGTCACGGCTGATACCGGGCGGCAGCAGGTGAAACCGCTGCTCCTGGGTACCGTAGTGGCGCACAAACAACGGCTGCTGCAGGGCGGAAATCATCAAAATCTGCGTGTGCGACTGCGGCGCAAACACCGCTTTTTCGTAGGCGGCAAAGTGGCGGTAACGGCCGCTCATGCGGGTCAGTGCCGAGCGCTGACCCTGCACCTTGTCTTCGTAACAGGCATCGGCGGCGTAATAGACATCCAGCCCCGGCATCTTGTTGAAGCCCACCACCCGGTCCACCGGCTGGCGGGCCAGATCACCCTGCCACCAGTCCTGAAATTTTGCATATTTGTGGTGGTTGAACCAGGCCTTGACCGGCGCAATGCGCACGTCAAAGGCTTCGGGAATTTCGCCCTGCCAGCTCAGGGTATAGACCCGGATGCGATGGCCACGTTTGCGGCATTCCAGCGCAATACGCAAAAAATCACGCTGCAAGCCGCCAAAGGGAAAATACTTGTACAGCACAAAAGCCAGTTGCATGAATTACTCCGCAGCTGCGGTCAACAGGCCATCCAGCGCAGCAATTACCGGCTGCGGCCCCAGGCTGTCAAAACAGGGTTGGTGTTTGTCGCCCTTGCCGGCATGCGGACCCGTCGCACACAGGTGCAGCTGGCCACGGCCATAGGCACCCACCTTGCTGGGCAGGGTGGGTCCGTACAGCGATACGCAAGGAGTATCCAGCGCCGCCGTCAGATGTCCAAGGCCGGTATCCACCGCCACACAGGCACGGGCACCGGCCAGCCAGCAGGCCACTTCGCTAATGCGCAACCTGGGCAGTACTTCTACACCGGGCAGGCCAGCGGCGATGCGCTGCGCCCTTTGCTGCTCTTCGGCATTGCCCCAGGGCAGGCGGATCAGCTGGCCGGCGGCACTATAATGTTCGGCCAGCGCCCGCCAGTTAGCCTCTGGCCAGTGCTTGCTGGCCCAGGTGGTGCCATGCAAAAACATCAGCCAGGGCCGGTCGGGCGGATTATCCAGTTTGGCGGCCAGCGCCGTACGATCGAGCCCGTAGTCGCCGGTGGTGGCGGGCTTTGCATAGCCGAGCACACTGGCAAACAGGGTGCGCAGGCGTTCCACCGCATGCAAATCCCAGCTCACCGCATGGCAATGGTCGTAAAAACGCGGGGCAAAGCCGTCACGGGCGCTGTGCTTGTCCAGCCCGTGCACCGGAGCGCTCAGGCCCCGGGTCAGCCAGGCGCTTTTGGTCAGCCCCTGAGCGTCCAGCACCAGGTCATACTGGCTTGCACGCAGCCGTTGTTTGAAACGGCGGTACTCGCCGGAGCGCCAGGTTTGCCACAGATTCTTGCGCCAGCGGCGAATGGCCACCGGAATCACCTGGTCTACCGCCGGATGCCAGGCCGGAATATCGGCAAAGCCTTCTTCCACCACCCAGTCAAAACGGATGCCGGGAATGGCGTTTTGCGCATCAGTCAGCGCCGGCAGCGTGTGAATTACGTCGCCCATGGATGAAGTTTTGATCAGCAGGACACGCATTCAGTCCTGCTCCTGTAGCACAGCCGGCACACCGACCAGCTGCTCCAGCGCATCCAGCACCGATTGCGGCTGCAGCAGGCGCAAACAATCGTAGTGGCCAAAACGGCAGGTACGGTCAAAACAGGGGCTGCAGTCGATACCGGTACGCACAATGGCAACCTGCTCGGCCAGCGGCGGGGTGAACTGCGGCGAAGTCGATCCGTACACCGCCACCAGCGGCACCGCCAACGCAGCGGCCACGTGCATCAGGCCGGAGTCATTGCTGACTACCGCCGTAGCGCAGGACATCAGATCAATCGCCTGCGCCATCGAAGTTTCACCGGCCAGATTGGTCACTTCTTCACGCAAACCGGGAATCAGCGCCTGACGGATTTCATCGCCGCCGGGCCGGTCCTTGCCGGAGCCAAAAATCCACACCTGCCAGCCCTGGCGAATTTTCTGCTCGGCCACCACCGCATAGTGGGCAGCCGGCCAGCGCTTGGCCTCGCCAAACTCGGCACCCGGGCACAGCGCCAGCACCGGCTGGGTAGTGTTCAGCCCAAAGGCCTGCAGGGCAGCCTTGCGGCTGTCATCTTCAACCACCAGATGGGGGCGGGGATAAGGCTTGGGCAGTTCAGCCTGTTTGTCGTAGGCCAGCGCCATAAAACGCTCGATCATCAGCGGATAGCGCTCTTTATCGAGGATGCGCAGGTCATTGAGCAAGCCATAGCGCATCTCGCCTTTCCAGCCGGTACGTTTGGGAATGCCGGCAAAAAAGGGCGTTAGTGCGGACTTGAGCGAGTTGGGCAGCAAAATGGCCTGATCGTACTGGCCCTTGAGCTGTTTGCCGATGGTGCGACGGGTCGCCAGATCAAATACACCATGGCCCAGCGGAAAGCTCAGCGCCTGGCGGACTTCCGGCATGCGCTCCAGCAGCGGCCGGCTCCAGTCTGGCGCCAGCACATCAATGTTACAGCCGGGATACTGCTGTTTCAGGCAGATAAACAGGGTTTGCGCCATCACCATGTCGCCCACCCAACTGGGGCCCACCACCAGAATATTCATCGTCCGCAGGTTACCTGTCGCTATCAAAAGTGTGCACATCTTACACCAGCTTGAATGGGGCAAGTAGGCCCGCACG
>CAZMLX010000134.1:0-5984 GCA_964567275.1 uncultured Thiopseudomonas sp.
CCATTTTTTCCACGTCTTTGCCCAGCCGCACCATGTCGTCAATGCTGTTGCGGTGGCTGACGCGCATCACGTCCTGTTCGATGATCGGGCCGGCATCCAGGTCCTGGGTGACGTAGTGACAGGTGGCACCGATCAGCTTGACGCCGCGCAGCGCCGCCTGGTGATAGGGCTTGGCCCCCACAAAGGACGGCAAAAAGCTGTGGTGGATGTTAATGACCCGGCCGGCGTACTTGTCGCACAGCTCCGGCGGGAGAATTTGCATGTAACGGGCCAGCACCACGCAATCAGCTGCGTGCTCGTCTATCAGGCGGCTGACCTCATCAAAGGCTGGTTGTTTGTTTTTGGCATCCACCGGCACATGAAAAAACGGGATATTGTGCCACTCGACCATGCTGCGCAGATCGTCATGGTTGGCAATCACACAGGGAATATCGCAATCCAGCTCGCCCCGGTGCCAGCGGTGCAGCAGGTCGGCCAGACAGTGCGACTCGCGGCTGGCCATCAGCACCACCCGCTTTCTTACCGTCGAGTCAGTGACCTTCCAGCACATGGAAAACTCTTTGGCGATGGGTGCAAACGCCTGCCGGAAACCGTCCAGATCAAAGGGCAGCGAATCAGCGCGGATCTCGTGACGCATGAAGAACCAGTTGCTGTGTTCATCCGAGTGATGGCTGGCCTGGTGAATCCAGCCATTGTAAGTGGCCAGAAAATTACTGACCTTGGCGACAATACCCACCCGGTCGGGGCAGGCAATGGTCAAACGAAAAGTGCGCATCTGTCACTCCTGCGAATGCAAAAGGCAGCATTCTACAGGGAGCGGCCGCTGGCGTCAGCATTCAGCTGATGACAGCGGTTTTACACCAGCCATAAAAAAGGGCGACACAGGGTCGCCCAAACAGCCTTGCATGCATCAAGCGGTCAAGATTTTTTTTCTTCAGCTTTCTTGACGAAATAATACAGGCCTACAAAAAACGAAATCATCAGTAATACGGTGCCAATGCCAGCAAAAACAACAACATCCATAAACATGGCAATTTTCTCCAGACCAAAATTCAGTACTGCGACAAACTCTAGTGGACTTGCGCTGCGGGCTTATTGACCCGGATCAACAAAGCCCGGCGTTTGCCCGGCTCACACCTTGAGGTTGACCAGCAGCCCCTTGCGCGACATGGCTTTCTTGCCTGTCGGCCCAAGCACCATTTGTTCCTCTTCCAGCGCCTCCTCCTCTTCGTCCTTGTCACGCTTGCGGCCCCGGTACTGTTGATCCCGGGGCTGGCGGTCATCCAGCCGTACCTGGCTGTTGGCCTCGCTCTCCTGTGCCGGCGTCACCGGCTGTACATCCGGCCTGGGCTTGGCCGGGTCCTGTTGTACGGTAACGGGGACCAGCCCCTGGGGAATCGGTGGCAACATAAAATGCCCCCTGCGGTGATTCACTGTGAAGTAAGTACCTGCATCATAACCAAAAGCGGCCGTTCATCAACAGTCTGCCGTGCGCATGCACCGTCATTCCGATAGAATGCTGCGCTTTTAACCCACCTTCGGAGACTTGCATGCCTCAGCAGTACCAACCCGGCCAGCGCTGGATCAGTGACAGCGAGGCCGAACTGGGCCTTGGCACCATCCTCACCTGTGACGACCGGCTGCTGACCCTGCTTTACCCGGCCAGTGGTGAAACCCGCCAATATTCGCTGCGCAATGCACCGCTGTCCCGGGTCCGCTTTGTACCGGGCGATGAAATCACCCATCACGAAGGCTGGCACATGACCGTGCGCGAGGTGGAAGAGCACAATGGCCTGCTGACTTACCACGGCTTCACCGCTGACAACAGCAACTGCAGCCTGCCGGAAACCCAGCTGTCAAACTTTATCCGCTTCCGGCTGGCCAGCGACCGACTGCTGGCCGGCCAGGTTGACCCGCTGGACTGGTTTGCACTGCGCTACCACAGCCTGCAACACCGCAGCCGCCAGCAGCAAAGCCGGCTGTGGGGGCTGGGCGGCCCCCGCATCCAGCCGATTGCCCACCAGTTGCATATCGCCCGTGAAGTGGCCGACCGCATGGCACCCCGGGTGCTGCTGGCCGACGAGGTGGGGCTGGGCAAAACCATCGAAGCGGGCCTGATCATCCACCGCCAGCTGCTCAGCGGCCGTGCCGGCCGGGTGCTGCTGATGGTGCCCGAGAGTCTGGTTCACCAGTGGCTGGTGGAGCTGCTGCGCCGCTTCAACCTCAAGCCCACCATTTTTGATCATGAAGGCTTCCGTGCCAGCGATGCCGACAACCCCTTTGAAGATGCGCAAATTGCGCTGATGTCGCTGGACTGGATTACCGGAGACGAACCGGCCCGCACCGCCCTGTTGCAGGCCCACTGGGACATTCTGGTGGTGGATGAAGCCCACCACCTGGGCTGGACACCGGAGCAGGCCAGCCCGTCCTACCAGCTGGTGGAGCACCTGGCCGGCCAGGTGCCCGGCGTACTGCTGCTCACCGCCACCCCCGAACAGCTGGGGCTGGAAAGCCACTTTGCCCGCCTGCGCCTGCTCGATCCGCACCGTTTTCATGATCTGGCTGCGTTCCGTGAAGAAAGCCTGGGGTTCCGTGCCGTTGCAGAAGCAGCCAGCACCGTCCTCGACGGCCAGCCACTGGATGATGACCAGCGCCGTCTGCTCGGCGAATTGCTGGGTGATGGCAGCCCGGCCCTGCTCGAACAGGCACAGGCCAGCAGCGAAGCCCGCAACTCGCTGGTAGCTGCACTGGTGGATCGCCACGGCACCGGCCGCCTGCTGTTTCGCAACACCCGGGCTGCCATGCAGGGCTTTCCCGGTCGCCTGCTGCATCCGGCCGAACTGCCCCTGCCCGAGGCTTACCTGCCGGCCGGCAGCGGCCTGAAAAGCCGCCTTTACCCCGAACTGTATTACCAGTCACAGCAGCCGGAACACAGCGAGCAGCGCTGGTGGCAGTTCGACCCCCGGGTTGACTGGCTGATCGACACCCTCAAACAGCTCAAAGGCCACAAGGTGCTGGTTATCTGTGCCAGCGCCTATACTGCCCTGGATCTCGATGAAGCCCTGCGGGTACGCAGCGGCATTCCCGCCACCACCTTCCATGAAGGCATGACCATCATCGAACGCGACCGGGCCGCCGCCTGGTTTTCCGATGACGAATATGGCGCCCAGGTGCTGATCTGTTCGGAAATCGGCAGTGAAGGCCGCAACTTCCAGTTCAGCCACCATCTGGTGCTGTTTGACCTGCCCCTGCACCCGGACCTGCTGGAGCAACGCATCGGCCGGCTCGACCGCATCGGTCAGCAGCAGGACATCAATCTGCATGTGCCCTACTTTGCCGGCAGCAGCCAGCAGCGGCTGTTTCAGTGGTATCACCAGGGGCACGACGCCTTCCTCAGCACCAGCCCGGCGGCACTGGCACTGCAACAACAGTTTGCCGAACCGCTGCAACAGGCGCTGAGTGGCGAACTGTCCGAACAGGACTGGCAGCACCTGTTGCAACAGGCCGCCAGCCTGCGCCTGCAACTGCTGGACGAACTGCACAAGGGGCGTGACCGCCTGCTGGAAATCAACTCCGCCGGCAGCGGCCAGGGCGATGCCCTGATTGCACAGATCGAGGAGCAGGAGCGCTCATTCGAGCTGCCCCTGTATATGGAACAGCTGTTTGATGCCTTTGGCGTCGACAGTGACGACCACTCCGACAATGCCTTTATCCTGCGCCCCAGCGAAAAAATGCTGGATTCCAGCTTTCCGCTGGGCAGCGACGAAGCCGTCACCATCACCTACGACCGCGAGCTGGCCCTCAGCCGCGAAGACATGCAGTTTGTCAGCTGGGAGCACCCCATGGTGCAGGGCGGCATGGATCTGGTGTTGTCCGGCGCCATGGGCAACAGCAGTGTTGCCCTGCTGAAAAACAAGTCGGTCAAAGCCGGCACCCTGCTGGTCGAACTGATTTATGTCAGCGAGGCCATTGCCCCCCGCCACCTGCAACTGGGCCGTTACATGCCGCCCCGGGTGATTCGTTGCCTGCTCGACCAGCAAGGCCGCAACCTGGCCGACAAAGTCAGTTTCGAAACCCTCAACAACCAGCTGGAAAGCGTACCCCGTGCCAGCGCCGCCAAGTTTGCCCGGGCCCAGCGTGACCTGCTGACCAGCCTGCTGGGCAAAGCCGAGGCGCTGGTTCAGCCGCAGCATCTGGAACACAGCGGACAGGCCCGCAACGCCTTCAAACAAACACTGGGTAACGAAATCGAACGACTCAGCGCCCTGCAACAGGTCAACCCGGCAGTACGTGACGAAGAAATCGGCCTGCTGCGCCAACAGCTGAGCGAAGGCCTGGCATTGCTGGACAAGGCCAGCGTAAGGCTGGAGGCGGTACGCATGCTGGTGGCCGGCTAGTCCGGCCCGCTCACGGGAGAACACCATGGACAACTACAGCATGCAGGCGATCGGCCAGGTGCGCTCCTGCTTTGCCGAAAAATTTGCCATTCCGCGCCAGCCGGCGCTGGCACCGGCAGCACGGGGCATCATCGAGCTGCAGCCACCCTACAACCAGCCACAGGCGCTGGCCGGGCTGGAGCAGGTCAGCCATATCTGGGTGATCTTTGTCTTTCACCAGGCGCTGGACCAGCAGCAGCGGCTGCAAGTACGCCCGCCCCGGCTGGGCGGCAACCGCTACCTGGGCGTATTTGCCAGCCGTGCCAGCCACCGCCCCAACAGCATTGGCCAGTCACTGGTGAAGCTGGAACAGATCGACGACCAGTGCCGGTTGCACATTTCCGGCATTGATCTGCTCGACGGCACCCCTGTTCTGGACATCAAGCCCTACATCCCTTTTGTCGAATCGCTGCCAGATGCCCATAACCGCATTGCCGAAGCGCCGCCGCCGCTGTTACCGGTTCAGTGGCAACCCGCAGCGCTGACCGCCGCCCGCCACCATGCCAATCGCCTGCAGGAACCCTTGGTCGAGCTGATTGAACAATGCCTGGCGCAAGACCCGAAACCGGCTTACCAGCGGCCTGAGCCTTCCCGCCACTATGGCGCACGGCTGCATGATGTGAATGTGGTTTGGTGTTACCCGGAGGCTGGGGGGATTTTGGTGTTGGGGGTGGAGTGAGTTTTTTGATTTTTGGCGGTGTGGGTGTTGTGGTGTTTTCATGCTTGTGCGCCTGGTGGTGGCGGGACGCTCCGCAAAGCTCGCGTTGGCTGCGCTGTTAAAAGCAGCGCAACCAACAAGGCTTTGCTCCGGTCCCGCCACCACCCCATACCGCCCTGCAGGGGGAGAGAAAGTAGCCCGGCTACGCCGGGCTGCTGACGCATGAAGCTGAACGCTGGGGCGTTTTGGTTTTGGCTTTTTCGGTTTTGGCTGGTTTTTCTTGGGGCTATGTAGATCAAGTTTGCTGATGATTTGAGCGCCTGATAGTGACAGGGCGCTCCGCAAAGCTCGCGTTGGCTGCGCTGTTAAAAGCAGCGCAACCAACAAGGCTTTGCTCCGGTCCCGCCACCACCCCATACCGCCCTGCAGGGGGAGAGAAAGTAGCCCGGCTACGCCGGGCTGCTGACGCATGAAGCTGAACGCTGGGGCGTTTTGGTTTTGGCTTTTTCGGTTTTGGCTGGTTTTTCTTGGGGCTATGTAGATCAAGTTTGCTGATGATTTGAGCGTCCAGTGGTGTCAGGCTTCTAACGCCCTGTTTGACAGGCTTTGCGAAATACGATCTGAAACAACTACTCACTCCGCACAAAACATGCGTCAGCAGCCCGACGCAGTCGGGCCACCCCCTCCCCAACCGCACGGTGTACAGGGCGGGCGGGGTGTTGGGGCAGGCCTTGGCCGGCTGGGGCACTTGTGCACCGGCCGGGCGCGAGCCTGTCACAGCACCCCGCCCAGCCCCACACACCAGTACAAAAAAACACCCATCCTCACGCTCCAGTGAAAAAAACCCACCCCAAACAAAACACGCGTCAGCAGCCCGACGCAGTCGGGCC
>CAZMLX010000135.1:0-5949 GCA_964567275.1 uncultured Thiopseudomonas sp.
GCCCTGACCGGTCAGGGCTCAGGGCGTGCGTGACAGCTCGCCGGCGGCTTCCAGCGCCGGGTAAGCAGTGGAGCAGATGTGCGAGTGGATGCGCTTGAGGTCACGCAGGATATCCAGGTGCAGCGAGCTGGTTTCCAGGCTTTCCACCCGTTGCTGTTTGAGGCGTTCGATATGGTTTTCCGCCGCCCGGAATTCCAGGTCGCGGATGCGGGTTTTCTGTGCCAGCAGCATGCGTGCCGAGGCCACGTCGCCGGAGAAAAACACGCTCATCGCCAGCCTCAGGTTGTCCTGTACTGCCCGGTGAATCTCGCTGAGTTCGCGGGCACCTTCGTCGGAAAATTGCAGCTGTTTTTTGATTTTCTTGCTGGCCAGTTCCATCAGGTTTTTGTCGATGATGTCGCCAATGTGCTCCAGATTGATCGCCAGGCTGAGAATTTCCATGGCCCGGCGACTTTGCCGGTCGTCCATTGACGCCTGGCTGAGCCTGATCACATACAGCTTGATGCTTTCGTGCAGCCGGTCGACTGCATCATCCATGTCGGAAATGCGGGTTACCAGTTTGCGGTCGTTGGTCATGATGGCGGTGATGCTGTCGTGCAGCATGTGCTCGATAATGTCGCCCATGCGCATGCTTTCGCGGGCCGCATTGGCCAGTGCAATGCTGGGTGTCTCCAGTGCGTGGGGGTCCAGATAGAGTGCCCGGCCGGGATCGTTTTCATTGTCGGCTTCGGGCAGCAGGCGCTCCAGCAAGCGGGCAATCAGCCCCAGCGGCACAATAAAGGCCAGCGCCATCACCAGGTTGAACAGCATGTGGAAATTGGCGAGCAGCCGGGCCGGGCTGTCATCCAGCGTCAGCATGATGTCGGCTGCCAGCGGCAACAGCGGTACGAAAATCAAACAGCCCAGCAGTCGGTTGAGCAGGTTGCCCAGCGGCATGCGCCGGTGCGCCGGGTTGTGGCTGCCCAGCCCTTCCAGCAGCGGGTTGAGGGCGCTGCCCAGATTGGCGCCCAGCACCAGCGCCAGGGCCGCCACCGGCGTGACCAGGCCGGCACTGGCCAGCGACATGAACAGCAGTACCGTGGCCACGCTGGAGTGGGCGGCCCAGGTCAGTACCGCCGCGAACAATACCGCCATCAGCGGGTCGCCGGTGATGGCACCCAGCAGTTCGTGGGCAATGTGCGACTGGCCGACCGGTTCCAGACTGCTGACCAGCAGTTCCAGCGCCAGCAGGATCAGCCCCAGACCAATGCCGACCCGGCCCAGATCCTTGACCAGGGTGTGCTTGCTGCGCTTGAACGCCACAAAGCCGATCAGGATCAGGGTGGGGGCAAAGGCCGAGGTGTCGAACGACAGCACCTGCACAATCAGCGTGGTGCCGACGTTGGCGCCCAGCATGACCGCCAGTGCCGGTGCCAGCGCTACCAGCCCCGAGGCAGTGAACGAACTGAGCATCATGGCGGTGGCCGTGCTGCTTTGCAGGATGGCGGTAACGCCGACACCGGCGATGAAGGCCGGCAGTCGCCGGCGCAGCACCTTGCCCAGAAACCGTCGCAGCCGGGCACCAAAGGCGCGGATGATGCCGGTTTTGACCATGTGCAGGCCCCACAGCAGCAGGGCGACGCCACCGGCCAGGTTGAGAATGACGGTTATGCCCATGGTGCGTATCCGGCTGCGCTGAGGAGAATGTTTTGCATCCTAACACTCTGCGCCGGCCGGCTGTGTACGACATCTGTATACATCAAAAGGCCGGAGCCGGGACCGGCCGGGGCAACACATGCTTGGCAAGAGCGCCCCGGGCGCACTTATTTCTTGCCCAGCAGCGAGCCGAGAATGCCACGCACAATCTGCCGGCTGATCTGGTTGGTAGCCTGGCGGATGGTGCTCTTGACCATTTTGTCGGCAATGTCGCCCAGCATGCCGCCATTGTTGGCTGCAGCCCTGGTTGCCGGCTTTTTGGCCGGAGCGGCTTTTTCCGGGGCTTTGGCTTCTTGCGCTGCCCGTTCGGCCCGTGCCGTGAGGATTTCGTAGGCGGACTCGCGGTCGATGGGTTTGTCGTAGCGCATGCCCAGCGCTGACTGGCGCAGAATCTGCCCGCGTTCGTCATCGCTCAGCGGCCCGACCCGTGACTGTGGCGGCGCTACCGCCACCTGCTGCACCATGCTGGGCGTACCCTTGTCTTCCAGGGTGGCAAACAGTGCCTCGCCAATGCCCAGTTCGGTCAGCTGTTGCAGGGTGTTGAAATCCGGGTTGGGACGAAAACCGTCGGCCACCGCCTTCAGCGATTTTTGCTCCTTGGCGGTAAAGGCACGTAGGCCGTGCTGTACACGCAGGCCCAGTTGCGCCAGCACCGCATCCGGCAGGTCGGACGGTGACTGGGTGACAAAATAAACGCCGACACCCTTGGAGCGGATCAGCCGCACCACCTGCTCGATGCGGTCCTGCAACGCTTTGGGCGTGCCCTTGAACAGCAGGTGCGCCTCGTCAAAGAACAGCGCCAGCAATGGCTTGTCGGCGTCGCCACGTTCGGGGAGTTGCTCGAACAGCTCCGACAGCAGCCAGAACAGGAAGGTGGCATACAGCTTGGGCGCTTCGTGCACCAGCCGGCGGCCGTCAAGAATATGAATGGTGCCCCGGCCGTCTGCCGACGGTTGCAGCAAGTCGCCCAGTTGCAGCGCCGGCTCGCCAAAAAACTGGTCAGCCTGCTGTTGTTCCAGCGTGGCCAGCTTGCGCAACAGCGCATTGGCCGACTGGCGGGTGAACAGGGCACTGTCGTCGCCCAGTGCTTCGGGCGTATCCAGCAGGTGGCTGATCATGGCCTTGAGGTCTTTCATGTCCAGCAGCAACAGCCCGTCCCGGTCGGCGACCTTGAAGGTGGCATACAGCACCGCCTGCTGGGCGTCGGTCAGCTCCAGCAGGTTGGCCAGCAGCAGCGGGCCCATGTCGCTGATGGTGGTGCGCAGCGGGTGGCCCTGTTGGGCAAATACATCCCAGAAACATACCGGATAGCCTTTGGGCGTGTGCTGCAGCCAGTCCATGCTGGCAATGCGCTCGGCAATCTTGCCGGATGGTGAACCGGCAGTAGCAATGCCGCTCAGATCGCCTTTCACGTCGGCGGCAAATACCGCTACGCCGGCATCGCTGAATTCTTCTACCAGCCGTTGCAGGGTGACGGTTTTGCCGGTGCCGGTGGCACCGGCAATAATGCCGTGGCGGTTGGCCAGCCGCAGCGAGTGGCCAGAGGGTTCACGGGTCAGCAGGTTTTCACCCAGGGTCAGCAGTCGGGTTGTGGTCATGGCAGGTCTCGTATCCGGATCAGTCAAACAATGGCGGGCAGCTTAGCAAAGATTGCTGCCCCGGGCTGCGGCCGCTTATTCAAACTTTTGTATCCGCTGCCGGGTGTCGGGGTGGCTGGACAGCATGTGCAACAGCCGGTCTTTGTTGCTGTCCGGGCGGCTGCGGGCGGCATCGGCATCCAGCAGCCGCATGATGTTGGCAAAGTGGACCGGTGCCAGGCCGTGCTGGCGCATATAGGACAGGGCAAAGTCGTCGGCCTCGTTTTCCATGGTGCGTGAATACGCCATGTTCATCAAAAAGGCCGGGGCACTGGCCAGGGTATCGGAAGCCGCAGACAGGTCGCCGGTCAGGGCGGTGATGGCCCAGTACAGCAGGCCGTTTTGCACCAGCCGGCGCATGCCGTGATGATGGACCACATGGCCAATTTCGTGGGCCAGTACGGCGCTGAGTTCATCATCGTGCTGGGCCAGTTCGACCAGCTCGTCCAGAAACACCAGATCGCCACCGGGCAGGGCAAAGGCATTGGCTCCGGCACCGGGCAGGTGGCGAAAATGCAGCCGCAGCGGCATGTCCTGACCTGCCAGCAGTGGCGCAAAGTGCTGCGCCAGCTGCTGCTGCCGGGCGTCCGGCAGGCGGCTGGGCTGAAGCAGGTGCTCGTCCAGCAGTGCCAGGGTCTGTTGGCCCAGACGGGTTTCGATGCTGTCGGGCAGGGCTGCCACAATCACCCGGGCCGCCAGCGGTGCACCCTGGGTCAGCCCCAGATAGAGGGCCAGCACCAGCACCACGCAGCTGGCCAACACCCATTTCCAGCTGGATTCCAGACGGTGCAGCCAGCCATGCCGGGCGCCTTTCAATTGGCACATCATCAGGTCCAGGGCGGCATGGTCATCGCTGGCAAAGTGGCCGCCATCGGCAAAGTTGACCATGCGCTGGCTGTTGCCCAGCCGGCTGCCAACCTGCACCTGGCTGGCCGGATAACACCGGGTCTGGCCATTGCAAGTCAGCTGCCAGCCGTGGTTGGCATCGAGCGACAGCCGGGCGTCATGGCGCTGCGAGCTGCGGCCGTCAAAGTAAAATCCGCTGGCGTGCATATCAGATGATCGCTATATCCATGTCAAACATTTCGCCCAGCTCTTCGCCCAGGGCATTGACCTGTTCCAGCTGGTCGCCGACAAATTTGTCCAGGTCTCCGGCAATGATGATGGTGGTGCACTCGGCACGGTAACGGGCCATGCGCACCTTGGCCCAGGGGATAAACAGCCCCAGCGTCAGCATGATCAGTATGCTGTTGCTGAAATAAATCCACAGCATGCCAGGCACGCTCAGCCGCGACTCGATCCGGTGGCCGGCCAGCCGCACATTGCCCAGGTACAGATTGGTCAGGCTGGATTGCAGCAGTCCGAACATCACCAGATAACCGGCCAGCAGAAAGACCGGGTGAAACTTGATGCCCAGAAACAGCGCCACCAGCAGGGTACCCAGCAGTTTCAGGCCAAACAGGTAGTACGCCGGCACGGTACCGTCAAAACTGAAGGCGGCCAGTCCGTAACGGCTGTTTTCCACCTGGTACTTGTGCTTTTGTTGCAGCGCCAGCGGCAGCCCCAGTGCAAAGGTAATCATCGAGATAAACGGCCATAACAGGGTAACCATGGCGGCACCGCCATAGCTGCCCTGAAAATTGAAACGTACGCCCCGGTAGGCGGTGTTGATGGCGTTGAACCGGAGCGAGCGGGCCAGCACCCAGGGAAACAGCGGCAGAAATATCAGCAGCAGCACCAGACTGAGCAACGGCATGAATTCCTGTGACAGGTTCCAGGCCAGTAGTGCAACAAAGGCAAGGATGCGGCCTTTGAGAATGGTTAGCGGGTTGGCCAGATACTGGAAATTGTTGTGGTCCAGAATGCTGTGCCCGTAAAAATACTGGCGGTTGCGCACCTTGGCCCAGGCAGAATAGATGCCGAGGGTCAGAATGCTGAGTACCACGTTGACAATCCAGATGCCGAAATACTCGCTGCCGGTACCGGTGAAGCGCATCGCCACCCGGCGCTCCCGGTTAGGGGCGGGGCGGTCGGCGGCGGCCAGCTGCTCGCCAAGATAGCTGCGTTCGGGCGCCAGCGGCGGGGGAGCAGCTGTGTCAGGAGTGGATGCGGGCAGGGCCGGCGGGACAGGGGCGGGGCCCGCTTCCAGCTCAAGTTGGGGCTCCAGGGTTACGGCAATGCCGTAGCCGGCCAGATACTGGCGGTAGGCTTCGGCCTTGTCCTTGTCCAGATCCTTTTTCAGTACGGTGTCGGGCGCCATATAGAGCGCCCGCAGCTGGGCATCGGTCAGCTTGAGCAGCTGGCGCAGATGATTTTGTACCTGTTCCAGGCTGAAACCTGGCAGCGGTTGCGGATTGAACAGCAAACGGTATTTGAACACTGGGCCGGTCCCTGACGTGAAAAATGGAATTAACCAGACAGGCCGCTAGTGTAGCCCCGCCGGCTGTTGTCCGGCCAGCTGCCTGGCCGGGACTGTGATCCGGGTCTCAGACAGCCGGCTTGGCCCGTTGCAGTTTGGCGTAGGCAGCCAGCAGGCGCTGCATGGCTGGCATATTGGCAAAACCTTCGCAGTCCAGTGCGTGCAGTCCGTAAAAACGCTGTTCGCCCAGCACTATTG
>CAZMLX010000136.1:0-5912 GCA_964567275.1 uncultured Thiopseudomonas sp.
CCATCCGTGAAGGTGGTCGTACCGTTGGTGCGGGCGTGGTTGCAAAAATCATTGCTTAATTGCCAATGACTTGAGAAAGCCCCCTTTATGGGGGCTTTCTTTGTTGTTGACACAAAGTTGTTGCGCCATTAGAATTGCGCCTCCCTGAATCAGCCTGTCTGACGCAGGTTAACTTAAAGTCTGAGGTCGAAATGCAAAACCAACAAATCCGTATCCGGTTGAAGGGCTTTGACCATCGCCTGATCGATCAGTCCACCCAGGAAATCGTGGAAACTGCAAAACGTACGGGTGCCCAGGTGCGTGGACCGATTCCTTTGCCTACCCGCAAGGAGCGTTTCACTGTCCTGATTTCTCCGCACGTGAACAAGGATGCGCGTGACCAGTACGAAATTCGTACTCACAAGCGTGTGCTGGATATTGTTCAGCCAACTGACAAAACAGTTGATGCGCTGCAGAAACTTGATCTGGCTGCTGGTGTGGAAGTTCAGATCAGCCTCGGCTAAAACACCCGTTTTAGTCGTGTAACGCTCTGAAATGGGCGGCCATAGCGGGTGAAAGCCCCGTACACTCATGAGGTTTACAATATGACAATTGGTGTTGTCGGTCGTAAGTGCGGCATGACCCGCATTTTCACCGAAGAGGGTGTATCTGTACCTGTTACAGTGATCGAAATCGAGCCCAATCGGGTCACCCAGTTCAAATCAGAAGAAACTGATGGCTATCGTGCTGTCCAGGTTACTGTTGGCGAGCGTCGTGCTTCCCGTGTAACCAAGGCACAAGCCGGTCACTTCTCCAAGGCAGGCGTAGCTGCCGGTCGTTCCGTGCTGGAATTTCGTCTGGAAGAAGGCGAATACCAAGCCGGTGACCAGATTACCGCCGAAATCTTTACTGCAGGCCAGCTGGTAGACGTTACCGGCCAGTCCAAGGGTAAGGGTTTTGCCGGTACCATCAAGCGCTGGAATTTCCGTGGCCAGGATGCAACCCACGGCAACTCCGTATCTCACCGTGTTCCGGGTTCCATTGGTCAGTGCCAGACTCCAGGCCGTGTGTTCAAGGGCAAGAAAATGTCCGGTCACATGGGTGATGTCCGCAAAACCGTCCAGTCCCTGGAAGTTGTCCGCGTAGATGCCGAACGCAACCTGTTGCTGGTCAAAGGTGCTGTTCCTGGTGCTACCGGTAGCGATGTGATTGTACGTCCAGCTGTTAAAGCTCGCGCTTGATTAGGGGTGACCAGATGCAAGTTAATGTAAATGGCGCCCAGGCAATTGATGTCTGCGAGCGCACTTTTGGCAGTGCCTTCAACGAAACACTGGTGCATCAGGCTGTAGTGGCCTACATGGCTGGTGGTCGTCAGGGCAGCAAAAAGCAGAAAAGCCGTGCCGAAGTATCCGGCGGTGGCAAGAAGCCATGGCGTCAGAAGGGTACCGGTCGTGCCCGTTCCGGCAGCATCCGCAATCCGATCTGGCGTGGGGGCGGTGTCGCTTTCGCAGCACGTCCGCAGGATCACAGCCAGAAGCTGAACAAAAAGATGTACCGCGCTGCCATGCGTTCCATCCTGTCCGAGCTGGTTCGTCAGGACCGCCTGGTTGTGGTTGAAGACCTGTCCGTTACCGCTCCGAAAACCAAAGAGCTGCTGGGCAAGCTGAACACCCTGGGTCTGAACGATGTGCTGATCGTATCTGAAGCCATCGAAGAAAATCTGTACCTGGCCGCCCGCAACATCCCACACGTGGATGTGCGTGATGTTCAGGCAACTGATCCCGTTAGCCTGATTGCCTACGACAAGGTGCTGATGACCGTGTCCGCAATCAAGAAGTTTGAGGAGATGCTGGGATGAACCAGGAACGCGTTTTCAAAGTGCTGCTGGGTCCGCACATCTCCGAAAAGGCTACCGTGCTGGCCGACGGCAAAAACCAGTTTGTGTTCAAGGTTGCAACTGATGCCACCAAACTGGAAGTTAAAAAAGCAGTAGAACAGCTGTTCGAAGTAAAAGTGTCCGATGTCAACACCGTCAAGGTGAACGGCAAGACCAAGCGCACCATGCGCGGTCTGGGCAAGCGTAATGACTGGAAAAAAGCCTACATTACCCTGCAGCCCGGCCAGGACATCGACTTCGAAAGCAGCGCTAACTAAAGAGGTGCGAGATGGCAATTGTTAAATGCAAGCCGACTTCCCCTGGCCGCCGCAATGTGGTCCGTGTGGTCAACAAGGAGCTGCACAAGGGTGCCCCTCATGCGCCGCTGCTTGAGAAGAAGTCCAAATCCGGTGGTCGTAACAACAACGGCCGCATCACCACCCGTCACATTGGTGGTGGCCACAAGCAGCATTACCGTATCGTCGATTTTCGTCGCAACAAGGATGGCGTTCCTGCCATTGTTGAGCGCATCGAATATGACCCGAACCGTAGTGCCCACATCGCCCTGCTGAAATACGCCGACGGTGAGCGTCGTTACATCATCGCTCCCAAAGGTGTCTCTGCTGGCGAGCAACTGGTATCGGGTGCTCACGCACCGATCAAAAACGGCAACAGCCTGCCACTGCGCAACATCCCGGTTGGTTCTACCATTCATGGTATCGAACTGAAACCAGGCAAAGGTGCCCAGCTGGCTCGTTCCGCCGGTGCTTCAGTGCAACTGGTAGCCCGTGACAGTACCTACGCCACCATTCGTCTGCGTTCAGGCGAAATGCGCAAGGTTCTGGCCGACTGCCGTGCAACCCTGGGTGAAGTCTCCAACCATGAGCACTTCCTGCGTTCCCTGGGCAAAGCTGGTGCAAGCCGCTGGGCCGGTGTTCGTCCATCCGTTCGTGGTGCTGCCATGAACCCGGTTGACCACCCGCATGGTGGTGGTGAAGGTCGCACCAAAGGTGGCCGTCACCCAGTTACACCGTGGGGTCGCCCAACCAAGGGTGGCAAGACCCGCAGCAACAAGCGCACCGACAACATGATCGTTCGTCGCCGCAACAAGTAATCAAAGGATAAAATATGTCACGTTCTCTAAAGAAAGGTCCTTTTATTGACCTTCACCTGCTCAAGAAGGTTGAGACCGCGGTAGAAAAGAATGATCGCAAACCAGTTAAAACCTGGTCACGCCGCTCGATGATTCTTCCGCAGATGGTTGGCCTCACCATCGCTGTTCACAACGGTCGTCAACACGTACCGGTGCTGGTCAGCGAAGACATGGTGGGTCATAAACTGGGTGAGTTTGCTGCAACACGGACCTTCAAGGGTCACATTGCAGACAAGAAAGGCAGACGTTAAGGGGTAGGATGATGGAAGTAGCCGCAAAACTGTCGGGCGCTCGCATTTCTGCCCAGAAAGCCCGCCTGGTCGCCGACCAGATTCGTGGCAAGAAAGTTGACGAAGCACTGAACCTTCTGACTTTCAGCAGCAAAAAAGCCGCTGAACTGATCAAGAAAGTGCTGGAATCAGCCATTGCCAATGCCGAGCATAACGAAGGCGCTGATGTAGACGAACTGCGTGTCTCTACAGTCTTTGTTAACGAAGGGCGTTCGATGAAGCGCATCAAGCCACGTGCCAAAGGCCGTGCAGATCGCATCATCAAGCGGTCTTGTCATATCACTGTCAAGGTCGCAGACTAGTAACGGAGTTTGATCAGATGGGTCAGAAAGTACATCCCGTAGGCATTCGCCTGGGAATCGTCAAAGATCACGCATCGGTCTGGTATGCCAGCAAGAAAGATTACGCTGATTACCTGATCGCCGACCTCGAAGTTCGTGCGTATCTGCAAGACAAACTAAAAAACGCGTCCGTTAGCCGTATCGACATCGCTCGTATGGCTCCCGATACACGCATTACCATCCACACCGCCCGTCCCGGTATTGTCATTGGCAAGAAAGGCGAAGATGTGGAAAAACTGCGTCAGGACCTGACCAAGAAAATGGGTGTGCCCGTGCACATCAATATTGAAGAGATCCGCAAGCCGGAGCTCGACGGTATGCTGGTTGCCCAGAGCGTAGCTCAGCAGCTGGAACGCCGCGTTCAATTCCGCCGCGCCATGAAGCGCGCTGTGCAGAACGCCATGCGTATTGGTGCCAAGGGCATCAAGATCCAGGTGAGTGGCCGTCTTGGCGGTGCTGAAATTGCACGTACCGAATGGTATCGCGAAGGTCGTGTGCCCCTGCACACCCTGCGTGCTGATATCGACTATGCCACCTACGAGGCTCACACCACCTATGGTGTGATCGGTGTCAAGGTGTGGATTTTCAAAGGCGAAGTGATTGGTGGTCGCCAGGAAGAAATCCGTACCGAAGCGCCTGCCCGTAAAAAAGCTGCACGTTAAGGAGTACGCATCATGTTGCAACCCAAGCGTACGAAGTTCCGCAAAATGATGACCGGCCACAACCGTGGTTTGGCTCTGCGCGGTAGCAAGGTGAGTTTCGGTGAATTTGCACTGAAAGCAACTGGACGTGGTCGCCTCACCGCCCGTCAAATCGAAGCCGGCCGTCGTGCCCTGACCCGTCACGTAAAGCGTGGCGGTAAAATCTGGATCCGTGTATTCCCGGACAAGCCGATTACCAAGAAGCCTCTTGAAGTGCGGATGGGTAAAGGTAAGGGTTCTGTTGAATACTGGGTAGCCCTGATTCAGCCAGGCAAGGTCCTTTACGAAATTGAAGGCGTATCCGAAGATCTGGCGCGCGAAGCATTCGCTCTGGCTGCGGCCAAGCTGCCTGTCGCCACTACTTTTGTTAAGCGGACGGTGATGTAATGAAAGCTAGCGAACTTCGTGAAAAATCAGTAGAGCAGCTGAACGAGCAATTGCTTGGTCTGCTGCGTGACCAGTTTAACCTGCGCATGCAAAAGGCCACCGGTCAGCTGAACCAGTCCCACCTTTTGACTCAGGTACGCCGCGACATCGCTCGCGTCAAAACTGTGCTCAACCAGAAGGCAGGTGAGTAATCATGGCTGAAGCCCAGAAAACAATCCGTACGCTGACCGGCCGTGTCGTCAGCGACAAAATGGACAAAACCATTACTGTCCTGATCGAGCGTCGCGTCAAGCACCCGATTTATGGCAAGTATTTGAAGCGTTCCACCAAGCTGCACGCACACGACGAAACCAACCAGTGCAAAATCGGCGACAAGGTCACCATTAGCGAGACCCGTCCGCTGTCCAAGACCAAGTCCTGGGCCCTGGTAGAAATCGTTGAACGTGTTGAAGTGGTTTAAGGACCGGGTCGGAGAAAGAAAATGATTCAGACTCAATCTATGCTGGATGTGGCGGACAACAGTGGTGCCCGCCGCGTAATGTGCATCAAGGTCCTGGGTGGTTCACACCGCCGCTATGCCCGTATCGGTGACATCATCAAGGTCACCGTGAAGGAAGCCATTCCACGTGCGCGTGTGAAAAAGGGCCAGGTACTGACCGCTGTTGTGGTTCGTACCCGTTCAGGCGTTCGTCGCCCGGATGGTTCCATTATCCGTTTCGACGGCAATGCCGCCGTAATCCTCAATGCCAAGCAGGAGCCGATGGGCACCCGTATCTTCGGACCGGTGACCCGTGAACTTCGTACCGAGAAGTTCATGAAAATCGTTTCCCTGGCACCAGAAGTGTTGTAAGGAGTAGCCGTCATGCAAAAGATTCGTCGTAACGACGAGATCATCGTCATCGCCGGCAAGGACAAAGGCAAGCGCGGCAAGGTACAGAACGTACTGGCCGACGGTCGTGTTGTGGTTGGCGGTGTCAACCTCGTCAAAAAACACACCAAGCCTAATCCGATGCTCGGACAACAGGGCGGTATCGTCGAGAAAGAAGCACCCATCCATGCTTCCAACGTGGCCATTTTCAACCCTGAAACCAACAAGGCAGACCGCGTTGGCTTCAAGGTCGAGGACGGCAAGAAGATTCGTGTATTCAAGTCGACCCAGAAAGCGGTTGAAGCTTGAGGACTAGG
>CAZMLX010000137.1:0-5479 GCA_964567275.1 uncultured Thiopseudomonas sp.
ACCGCCGTCAGAGCCGGGTCAAGATGGGCTTTCTGCCCAACTACATTGGTTTCAATTTCAGCAAGCAAGTCGGTGATCTGAAACTGGGTGGCCGTGCTTCGTTCTGGGCGACCATTAACGACGGTGATGAAAACGGCACCGGTACCGATATCGATGTACGTCAGTTCTACGGTACGGTCGGCGGCGACTGGGGTGAAGTGCTGATTGGTAAGGATTTCGGCCTGTTCGCCCGCTCCAATATCTTCCTGGATGAGCTGCTGCCCGGTTATGGTCAGGTCAGTGACACCCTGGGTCTGGTGGATGGCGGTGGTGTTTCTTTCGGCAACATTGGTACCGGTTATCCTTACGCCTTCCCAACCTCGCAGATTACTTATCGTTCACCCGAGATGAATGGCTTCCGTGCTGCCGTAGGTATTATGGATCCGGCTGATACAACTACACGTCGAGACACTGCTGGTAACGCTATCGGCAAGGCTTATCAAAAGAATCCGCGTCTTGAGTCAGAACTGACTTACCAGTTTGATGTCAAAAATACCAAGGTTTTCACTTGGGTGAACGGTACTTATCAGACCTCCGACAACACCAATAAGACCAATAACGCTACGCACGATGATTACAAGAAGCTGAAGTCCAAAGGGGTAGGTTATGGTGTCCAGGTCAAGCACGGTGGTCTGTCGTTGACCGCTTCCGGCTTCAAGGCCAAGGGCATTCACCCTTTCTTCAGCAACAACCTGGGTAAAGCCAACCTGCGTGACATCGATAGTAAAGGTAACCTGTTGCAGGGTTCTTATCAGTTTGGTGCCAACCGTGTAGCGCTGAGCTATGGCCGTACCAAGGATGACGGTAACACCCTGGGTACCGCAGCTGACTTCAAAACCCGCGGCGTAGCCTACTTCCGTGATATCAACGCCAACTTTAGCCTGGTAGCCGAGTACAACCGTTTTGATATCGACGGTCGCAAAGGCAATACCGCCGTTAACGAACGCACCAACACTCTGGCACTGGGTGCGGTGCTGAAGTTCTAAGTTACAGTCCCTGCTTCATTGATGATTGCTCAAGCCTTTACCGGAAGCTCTGCTTCCGGTTTTTTTTGCGACTTTGGGCGGGGGTGGGCTACACCCAAGTGTCATGGGCGGGCGCTGCGGGAGGCAGGATAATGGCTGCGCACAGGTGCAGGAGTTGCCAATGACCGAACAGACCGTATTGCGGGCAGTGTCCCATTCCAGAGAGGCGCAACAGGCAGCGCAGGAGCTGGCCGTGCAGCTGGCTGGCCAGCCGTTGTCGCTGGTGCTGTTTTTTTGTTCGGTACAGTACGATCTGGACGTGCTGGCTGCGGCCTTGCAGCAGGTCTTTGGCGATGTCTGTGTGGCCGGTTGTACCACGGCCGGTGAAATTACACCAACCGGCTATGGCCGCAACTGCATTACGGCACTGGGTTTTTCCCGTGACCACTTTACTGCTGCCAGTGTGCTGGTGGACCAGATGGACAGGTTTGGCCTGTTTGATGCCCAGGAACTGACCGACCGGCTGGTGCGTGACTGCCGTCGCCGGGCACTGGCACCCATCAAGGGGCACAGCTTTGCACTGACCCTGCTCGATGGGCTGTCCAGCCGCGAGGAAGTGGTGCTGGCGGCACTGAGCACGGCGCTGGGCGGCATTCCGCATTTTGGCGGTTCGGCCGGGGATGACCACAACCTGAGCCAGACCCATGTGTATCACCAGGGGCGCTTTTACAGCGGGGCAGCGGTCATGGTGCTGGTCAATACCCCGCTGGAGTTTGAAGTATTTACCACCCATCATTTGTTGCCATCGGCGGAGAAACTGGTGGTGACCCAGGCCGATCCTGACAGCCGCCGGGTACTGGAGCTCAATGGCGAACCGGCGGCGCTGGCTTATGCCCGGCTGACCGGCTGTGAGCCGCAGGCGATGGACCTGTACCACTTTGCCAGCCATCCGCTGGCGGTACGCATGGGTGACCATTATTACCCGCGGGCCATTCAGCAAGTGCACGACGACCACAGCCTGACGTTTTACTGTGCAGTGGAGAACGGCATTGTGCTGACGGCGATGCAGCGCACCTCGCTCAAGGACAATCTGACCCGCTTGTTTGACGGCCTGGTGCAGCGGCTGGGGCCGGTACAGATGGTGGTGGGTTGCGACTGTTTTTTTCGGAGGATGGAAGCTGAAAGCGAAGGCACCCAGGCCGAAGTGGAGTCAATGTTGCGCCATCAGAATGTCATAGGCTTCAACACCTATGGCGAGCAATTCAACGGCATGCATATCAACCAGACCTTTACAGGAGTCGCCATTGGACAGCCTCGCCCATACCGGGGATGACCTGCTGCCCCGGTTGCACGCCTTGCAACAGGAAAACGACAAGCTCAGGCGCATCAATGCGGCGCTGATCGAGCGGGTCGAGTCGGGCCGTTCTTATCAGTCTGAAGCCTATGCGGCGTTCCGGCATTCGGTGGTGCTGGCCGAGCAGGTACGTGAACGCACCGATGCCCTGAGCGACGCCATGCGTGACCTGCAGCAAAGCAACCAGTTGCTGACCCGGGCCAGTGAACAGGCCGAGCTGGCGCACCAGAACCTGGTGGATGCCATTGAAAGCATCAGCGACGGCTTTGTGCTGTTTGACCGTAACCAGCGCATTGTGCTGTTCAATCGCCATTTTCAGAACTTCTGGCACCACAGTGCGGCACCGATGGGCGTTGGCAGCAGCTTGCAAGACGTGCGGCGGGCGATTGAGCAGTCAGGGCTGGTGGTGGAAACCCAGCGCAGCGGCTCCCAGCGCACACTGTACCGTTTGCGCACCGGTCGCTGGTTGCAGGCTACCCGGCGGCCAACCCGGAATGAAGGGCTGGTGATTCTTTATACCGACATTACCGAACTCAAGCGCAAAGAAACCCGGCGCCGCGAAGAGGAACTGGCGCAAAAAACCCGCTTGTTGCAGCAAACGGTGGACAACTTGCAGCAGGGTGTAGCCATGGCCAACGGTGAGGGCCGGCTGGAGCTCTGGAACCACCGTTTTTTGCAGCTGGCCGGTTTGCAGGCACCGGAAGGGCGCTCAAGGCTGGATGAGCTGATGACCACGGCCGGCAACGGCCTGTTTCTGGATTTGCTGACCGCAACCGGGCAGGCCGGCGAGCAGCGGCTCAATGACGGACGGGTAGTGGAGGTACTGAGCCACTTGCTGCCGGATGGCGGCCGCATGCACACCCTGACCGAGGTGACCGAACGTCACCGGCATGCCGAGGCGCTACGCAAGAGTGAGCAGTGGATCCGGCTGATTACCGACCATGTGCCGGCGATGATTGCCTATGTAAACCAGGATTTGCGCTATGAATTTATCAACAAGGTCTATGCCGGCTGGTATGGCTGGCAGCGTGACCTGATTTTGGGACAGAGCCTGCGCGAGGCCCATAGCGAGGAACACTTCCGCCGCTTGCAGCCGTATATTCGTCGTGCCCTGCAGGGCGAGTCGGTTACCTTTGAAGTGGCGGAAACCTCGGCCAGCAAGGATGTCTGTTACATGCAGCGCTCCTATGTGCCCAACCGTACCGCCGAAGGCCAGATTGCCGGCATCTTTGTGCTGGTCAAGGACATTACCGACCGCCGCCGCAGTGCCGAAGCGCTGCATCAGGCCTATCAGCACCTGGAAGTACGGGTGGAGGAGCGCACCCGCGAGCTGACCCAGCTTAACGCCCAGCTGGTCAGTGAAGTGGAGGAGCGGCGCCAGGCGGAAGTAAGGCTGCGCGAGGCCAAGCGTGAAGCCGAGGACGCCAACCTGTCGAAAACCAAGTTTCTAGCCGCTGTCAGCCACGACCTGTTGCAGCCGCTCAATGCGGCCCGCCTGTTTACCGGCTCGCTCAGTGAACAGCTGGACTCGGGCCACAGTGCCCGTGACGTGCTCAACAATATTGGCAACTCGCTGGATGACGTGGAAAGCCTACTGGGCACGCTGGTCGATATTTCCAAGCTCGATGCCGGTGTGATCAAGGCCGATGTGGCGGTATTTGCCGTGCATGAACTGCTCGACAATCTGGCGGTGGAGTTCCGTGAACTGGCTCGCACTGTCGGGCTGGTGCTGGATTTTGTGCCCAGCCGGGCGCTGGTCAAAACCGATATTCACCTGCTGGCCCGGGTGCTGCGCAATTTTCTCACCAACGCCATACGCTACACGCCCCGGGGCCGGATTTTGCTGGGTTGCCGGCGTCGTAACGGTCTGTTGTCGATTGAGGTGTGGGATACCGGCGAAGGCATTGCCGAAGACAAAAAGACCGAAATTTTCCAGGAGTTCAAACGGGGCGATCATCAGCGCCAAGACCGTGGGTTGGGACTGGGGTTGGCGATTGTCGACAAGATTGCCCGTATTCTGGGGCATTCGGTCCGGCTGGAGTCTTGTCCGGGCAAAGGTTCGATGTTTGCCATTGAAGTGCCTTTGGGCCAGGCCAGCGAGCGGGTCAGCCGGGTGGAGGCCGAGCACCCGCTACAGGCGCTCGACCGTTTGCAGCAGGCCCGCATCTGGGTGCTGGACAATGACCGGGCCATTTGCCAGGCGATGCAAAGCCTGTTGCAAGGCTGGGGCTGCGAGGTGGTCACCGCCCTGTCGGAACAGGAGCTGGCAGCACGCACCCACGGCTTTGCCGACCCGGCCGAGTTGCTGGTGGTTGATTATCACCTGGATAACGATCAGACCGGTCTGGATGCCATTGGCCGCATCAATGCCCGCCGTAACAGCCCTTTGCCGGCGCTGATGATTACCGCCAATTACAGCAACGAGTTGAAAAACGAGATGCGCCGGCAGGGGCACACCCTGATGCACAAACCGGTCAAGCCGATGCGCCTGAAAACTACGCTTACCCACTTGCTGGACGCTTGAACACCGGGTTTTGTGCACAGACTGCCAAGCACAGCAATGATTACCCATTTAACGGTTTCGGGTACGCAGTTGTTACCCGTTGACTTTGGTAACGTGTTGAAAATAAAGTGATTTTAATCGCTGATTAAAATTTGTACAAAATGTCTCCAGACCTTGCGGGGCGTGCATTTGTGCCTGTTGTCGGCACGCTGTCAACAGAGTTGTCCACAGCCTCTGTGGATGCTTGCGGCAAGCCCTTGTGGTATCTGGCTTTGCTGGCCGATTGAGCTGGCGGGCTTGCAAAGCGGGAGGAAAAACGTAGAATACCGGCCACGTTCAGTTCTGGACGTTTCTCGATGGTGGCTCTGTCGGTCCCCTCGCAAGAATCAGCCGTGAACCCGGTCAGGCCCGGAAGGGAGCAGCCGTAGCGGTGACATTCTGTGCCGGGGTGTGGCTGGCAGGGCCGCCTCCATCGCTTCACGCCAGTTTATTTTTTCAGTGGCCACAGCAGCCAGGTGACAGCCGTACAACATGATGCCGGTCGATACGGTTGCATGGACATTTCCCCCCTGTTTCCTTAGCATGTAGCCCCTCAGATTTCATGGCATGGAACCCGGA
>CAZMLX010000137.1:5535-5864 GCA_964567275.1 uncultured Thiopseudomonas sp.
GCGAAATGGTCGGGCAGACCCATGTGCTCAAGGCACTGATCAATGCGCTGGACAGCGGCCGTTTGCACCACGCCTATCTGTTCACCGGGACCCGTGGCGTGGGCAAAACCACCATTGCCCGCATCATGGCCCGCTGCCTCAATTGCGAGCAGGGCGTCAGCTCCAGCCCCTGTGGCGAATGCTCGATTTGCCGGGAAATTGACGAAGGCCGCTTTGTTGACCTGATCGAAGTGGACGCCGCCAGCAAAACCAAGGTGGAAGACACCCGCGAGCTACTGGACAACGTGCAATACATGCCCAGCCGTGGCCGCTACAAGGTCTACCTGATT
>CAZMLX010000138.1:0-5860 GCA_964567275.1 uncultured Thiopseudomonas sp.
ATCAGTGCAGGGAAGATTGAGGATGCAGCCATACCGAACGCCAGAGCTACTGTCTGCGCTGCAAACCCTGGAGGGTTCAGACCCAGATAGGTTGCCGCCGAGATTGCACCCACCATCGAGATACGTGCACAGAGCATTTCGGTTTTTTCCGACATGTTCGGTGTCAGCGTGTTCTTCAGCAGGTCATGACTGATCGCGGAGGAAATGGCCAGCATCAGGCCGGATGCGGTGGACAGGGCAGCGGCAATCGCACCGGCCGCCATTAGACCCAGTACCCAGCCCGGCATGTTGGCAATTTCAGGCAGCGCCATTACCAGGATGTCGTTATTTACGGTCAGCTCGTTGCCAGCCCAGCCCTCAGGTGCAACAAAGTCCTTGTTGGGTTGAGCCAGTGTGCCGTCGTTGTAGAACTGAACCAGACCATCGTTGTTCTTGTCTTCAAACTTCAGCAGGCCGGTTTCTTCCCAGTTCTTAAACCAAACTGGACGCTCTTCATAGACCAGTGAAGGCTGATCAACACCGTTTGGATAGATGCTTTCCAGCAGGTTCAGACGGCTCATGGCCGCTACTACAGGAGCAGTGGTGTAGAACAGTGCGATGAAGAACAGTGCCCAGGCAGCAGAACGACGTGCGTCCTTGATGTTGGGTACAGTGAAGAAGCGGATGATTACGTGTGGCAGACCTGCAGTACCAACCATCAGGGTCAGGGTAAACAGGGTCATGTTCCACTTGTTGGACACGTCCGCGGTGTAATCCTGGAAGCCCAGGTCACGTACCAGCTCGTTCAGTTTGTGCAGCATTGGAGTGCCGGACTCGGCGTGTGCACCAATGAAGCCGGTTTGTGGCAGGAAGTGGCCGGTAATCATCAGCGACAGATATACGGCAGGAACCAGGAAGGCCAGAATCAGTACGATGTACTGGGCCACCTGGGTGTAGGTCACGCCTTTCATGCCGCCCAGAACCGCATAGAAGAATACTACCACCGAGGAGATCAGCAGACCCCAGGTGTAGGACACTTCCAGGAAGCGGGCAAAGGCCACACCGGCACCGGTCATCTGACCAATTACGTAGGTCAGGGAGATGATGATCAGGCACACAACCGCAACCACACGGGCAGCCTTGCTGTTGTAACGCTTGCCGACGAAGTCGGGCACGGTGTAGGTACCGAAACGGCGCAGGTACGGAGCCAGCAGGGTAGCCAGCAGTACATAACCACCAGTCCAGCCCATGATAAAGGCCGAGTTCACGTAACCAACCGAGATCAGACCGGCAACGGAAATGAACGAAGCGGCGGACAGCCAGTCAGCGGCGGTCGCCATGCCGTTCATGGTTGGGTGGACTTCACCACCGGCGATGTAGAACTCGCGGGTTGATTTGGCCCGGGCCCAGATTGCAATCCAGGTGTAGAGTGCAAAGGAACCCAAAACACAGATCATGTTGATTGCAAATTGGCTCATGGTTAATCCTCCAGACCAAATTCATCATCCAGCTTGTTCATTCTCCAGGCGTAGAAAACGATCAAGGCGAGGAAAGTAAAAATGGATCCTTGCTGGGCAAACCAGAAGCCGAGATCGGCTCCACCAATGCTGATATTCATGAGCAGCGGCCGCAGCAGCAGGCCAAGGCCATAGGACACAAAGGCCCAGATGCTGATGCAAATGACAATAAGCCGGAGGTTGGTCCCCCAGTATTGTTTATCCCTTTCGGTAATTTCTTTAGGCATGATGATGCACTCCAGTGTATTTATTTTTGTATAGCGGATCTTTCAAGCGGGGTTGGTTGGTGCTGGCTGCCTCCAAATCCTGTTATATCTTTTTCAGTCGATCGCTTGGCTGACTGTTGCGGAGGCTTCGGAGGTTTGCAGACGCATTTCTCCGAAAGCTGAAAGCGGCTTTTCAGCACACCAAGCTTGGGGTTAATCCTAAGGTGTAACAAAAAATTTAATATTCGACTTTCAGATCATGGGATGGACAGATTGGCTGTCAGGGCAGGCGCACTCCGGCGGCGTACAGCATGTCGCACAGGCGGATCAGCGGCAAACCAATCAGGCTGGTGGCGTCTTCGCCTTCGGTGGCACGAAACAGACTGATGCCCAAACCCTCCGATTTGAAGCTGCCGGCACAGTCAAAGGGCTTTTCACGATCAACGTAGCGTTCAATCTGGCTGCGGCTTAGCTCCCGGAAATGAACGGTAAAGGGCACGCAGTCGACCTGCAGTGCCTGGCTGGCGCTGTCCAGCAGGCACAGGCCGGTGTGAAAGGTCAGGCTGCGGCCGCTGGCTGCCAGCAGCTGGGCGATGGCCCGGTCACGGCAGCCGGGCTTGCCAATGATGTGTCCGTCCAGTTCTGCGACCTGGTCGGAGCCGATAATCAGGTGTTGCAGAAATTTGTGGCGCAGGGCGCAGGCCTTGGCGACGGCCAGCCGGCGCACCAGCCCGGTAGCGGTTTCGCCGGGTTGGGGGCGTTCGTCCACGCTGGGGCTGTGGCTGACAAAGGGCAATTGCAGCCGTTGCAGCAGTTCACGACGGTACGGGGAGCTTGAAGCCAGAACCAGCGGACGCATGGCAGTTACCAGGGCGGGGAAACGGCTGCAAAGAATGCCACAGCTTCGGGTATACTGTCGCCCGTTTGTACGCTTTCACCATATTGAGGTTTCCATGTTCGACAATCTTAGCGAACGTCTGTCGCAGACGCTGCGCCATGTTACCGGCAAGGCCAAGCTGACCGAAGACAATATCAAGGACACATTGCGCGAGGTGCGCATGGCACTGCTGGAGGCCGATGTCGCCTTGCCGGTGGTCAAGGACTTCGTCAATGCGGTACGCGAGCGGGCAGTGGGTACCGAGGTGTCGCGCAGCCTGTCGCCGGGCCAGGCCTTTCTGAAGATTGTCCAGACCGAGCTGGAAACCATGATGGGCGCCGCCAACGAAGAGCTGTCGCTCAATGCGGCGCCACCGGCGGTGGTGCTGATGGCCGGTTTGCAGGGGGCGGGTAAAACCACCACTGTGGCCAAGCTTGCCAAACACCTGAAAGAGCGCAAAAAGAAAAGCGTGATGGTGGTATCGGCTGACGTCTATCGTCCGGCGGCCATCAAGCAGCTGGAAACCCTGGCCAAAGAAGTGGACGTGACGTTTTTTCCGTCTGATCTCAGCCAGAAACCGGTTGATATTGCCCAGGCGGCGATTCAGGAAGCCAAACTCAAGTTTATTGATGTGCTGCTGGTGGATACCGCTGGCCGGTTGGCCATCGACGAAGACATGATGGCTGAAATCAGCGCCCTGCATGCGGCGGTCAAACCGGTGGAAACCCTGTTTGTGGTGGACGCCATGACTGGTCAGGATGCGGCCAACACCGCCAAGGCCTTTAACGAGGCGCTGCCGCTGACTGGCGTGGTGCTGACCAAGGTCGATGGTGATGCCCGTGGTGGTGCGGCGTTGTCGGTGCGCGCCATTACCGGCAAGCCGATCAAGTTCCTCGGTATGGGCGAGAAGACCGAGGCGCTGGAGCCCTTCCACCCCGACCGTATTGCGTCACGTATCCTTGGCATGGGCGACGTAATGAGCCTGATCGAGCAGGCCGAGCAGAAGATGGACCGCGACAAGGCGGAAAAGCTCACCAAAAAGCTCAAAAAAGGCAAGGGCTTTGACCTGGAAGACTTCCGTGACCAGCTGCAACAGATGAACAACATGGGCGGTATGGGCAGCCTGCTGGAAAAAATGCCAACCATGGGCGGCGTCAACCTGTCCCAGATGCAGGGGCTGCAGGGCAATGCCGAGAAGCAGTTCAAACAGATGGAAGCGATGATCAACTCGATGACACCTGAAGAGCGCCGCAATCCGGACCTGATTAGCGGTTCGCGCCGGCGCCGGATTGCCCAGGGTTCTGGCACCCAGGTTCAGGACGTGGGCCGGCTGATCAAGCAGCACAAGCAGATGCAAAAAATGATGAAAAAATTCATGGGCAAAGGCATGGGCAAAATGATGCGTGGCCTGGGTGGCATGATTCCCGGCATGGGTGGTCTGCCCAAGTTCTAAAGCAGGTTGCCATGTCATTAAAAAACGCCCCGTCGGGTTCACCGGCGGGGCGTTTTTTTTAGGCATCCTGTAGCCATTCGGGCGGCACCTGATGGCGCAGACACAGCTGGCACTGGCCGGTCGGCGGGTCGAACACTATCACTGCCTGGCCCTTGTCCAGTGCCCGCCGCACCCGTTCGATACGGGTGGCAAAGGGGGTGTCATCACCGTTATCGGTACCGTCACGGCTGACAAAGTCTTCTATCAGGCCGGTCAGGGCGTCGCTACTGAGCTGGTCATGGGGAATCAACATATAAACCTCCGGTTGCGGGCGGCACTATAACAAAGCAGGGGACTGTGTGTGCATAGTGCCGTTCAGGGTCGACAATTTGTCCTGCGCCTTTGACAGGGCTGGAAGCATGGCGCAAAGTGACGCGCTTTAACGCATAACAGGGGTGAAGCTATGAATGCTGTGGTCATTGCGGTGGCGCTGATGCTGGTATTGAGCCTGTGTCGTGTGCATGTGGTGGTGGCGCTGATCATTGGTGCCATGACCGGTGGCCTGCTGGGCGGGCTGGATATCAGTGCCACCCTGGCGGCCTTCAACAAGGGGTTGGGCGGTGGTGCCACCGTGGCGCTGTCCTATGCCTTGCTGGGTGCTTTTGCGGTGGCCATTGGCAAGTCGGGTGTAGCCAATGCGCTGGCGGAAAAAATTCTGGCCGCTATTGGCCGCCAGGGCGGGCAGGGCACACACGCAGTGAAATGGGTGCTGATTTTGCTGTTGCTGGCAGCCGCAGTGTCTTCGCAAAACATCTTGCCGATCCACATTGCCTTTATTCCGCTGCTGGTGCCGCCACTGCTGTATGTAATGAGCAAGATGCAATTGGATCGCCGGCTGGTGGCCTGCGTGCTGACCTTTGGTCTGATTACGCCTTATATGTTTTTGCCGGTGGGCTTTGGCGGTATTTTTCTAAAAGAAATCTTGCTGGCCAACGTCGAGCGGGCCGGAGTGGATGTCACCGGTATCAGCGTGATGAAGGCTATGTTTATCCCGGCGCTGGGCATGCTGGCCGGTTTGTTGATTGCGGTGTTGTTCAGTTATCGTATAAAACGGGTTTATGCCCTGCCTGGGCAGGGGGTGGAGTCCCCGGAAGCGGGCTCCAGTTACAACCCGCGCAGCCTGATTGCAGCCGGGTTGGCCGTGATAGTGGCCTTTGCCGTCCAGCTGTGGCTGGACTCGATGATAATCGGGGCACTGTTGGGTTTTGTGGTTTTTTCGCTGTCCGGCGTGGTGCGCTGGAAAGAAGTGGATGACCTGTTCACCGAAGGCATGAAGATGATGGCGATGATCGGTTTCATCATGATTGCCGCTTCCGGCTTTGCCGAAGTCATGCGCGAGACCGGCCAGGTGCAGACGCTGGTGGATACCTCGGTGAGCGTTATTGGCGACAGCAAGGCACTGGGTGCTTTTCTGATGCTATTGGTGGGCCTGCTGGTGACCATGGGGATTGGCTCGTCGTTTTCCACGGTGCCGATCATCGCTGCCATCTTTGTGCCGCTGGCGGTGCAGCTGGGCTTCGAGCCACTGGCGATTGTCAGTCTGGTGGGTACTGCCGGTGCCTTGGGCGATGCCGGCTCGCCCGCTTCGGACTCCACTCTGGGGCCAACCGCCGGCCTCAATATGGACGGCCAGCACAACCATATCTGGGATACCGTGGTGCCGACTTTTATTCACTACAACATTCCGCTGCTGGTCTTTGGCTGGGTGGCGGCCATGGTGCTGTAGGTTTTTGTTTTGGCTTCGGTGGAGCGTCAGGGCGAGGCGCTGCGCAAAGCTGACGCAGCCGCG
>CAZMLX010000139.1:0-5845 GCA_964567275.1 uncultured Thiopseudomonas sp.
ACTCCCGAACAACATGCAAAAAATGCATATGCTGGTCGTACTGACCAAGAATGTCCTCAATCACCTCATCCCGGGTCCAGCCCATGATGTCGTAATCCTGGCCGCCTTCCAGCAGGTGCACTTCGGCACGGAAGTACTTGCGCTCCAGTTCGCAGGCTTCGTCGCCGTCCTGACAGCTGAAGTCGGGGCGCTGGTAGGCACGGGGGCGTACCTCGTAAACAAAGTTGGCCTCGGCGTTGTGTTGCACCTCGAATTGCACGCGGTTTTCCTTGCCCTCGCGCACTTCAACGGCCAGGCCCTGCTTGCGCAGTTCAACAGCAATTTCTTCGGCGGCCGGTTTGACCACCTCGTCCAGGAAGCGGTTGACGTGGGCGCGGCGCGGGAAGCTGACCATGTTGCGCAGACGGCGCTGCCAGGCCACATTGCTGCTGCGGCTGGCAGTGGATTGTTGCAACAGCATGCGTTTGGTCGAATCGATATGCAGTGCCCGCAGCAGTCCCCACATGGACGCCAGCAACACCAACGAGAACGGCAGGGCACTGGCAATGGTGACCGTTTGCAGGGCTTGCAGACCACCGCTGAGCAGCAGGGCAATCGCCACCACGCCCGTGGACGAGGCCCAGAAGATGCGCTGCCACACCGGGGTGTTGATCTGGCCGCCGGAGGCCAGCATGTCGATCACCAGCGAGCCGGAGTCGGCCGAGGTGACAAAGAACAGCAGCACCATGGCCACCGCCACCAGTGACAGTACGCTGCTGAGCGGGAAGTGTTCCAGGAAGTTGAACAGGGCCAGCGAGGAATCGGCGCTGACGGTTTGCGCCAGCTCGACCATGTCGCGATTCAGGATCATGTCGATGGCGGTGTTGCCGAATACGGTCATCCACGCCAGGGTGAAGCCGGTTGGTACCAGCAGTACGCCGGTGATGAACTGGCGGATGGTGCGGCCACGGGAGATGCGGGCAATGAACATGCCGACAAAGGGCGACCAGGAAATCCACCAGCCCCAGTAGAACAGCGTCCAGCCGCCAATCCAGTCGGTCGGCTCGTAAGCGTACAGGTTGAAAGTTTTGCTGACGATCTCCGACAGGTAACTGCCGGTGTTCTGTACAAAAGACTTGAACAAAAATGCGGTCGGGCCAAATACCAGTACCAGCAACATCAGGATTACTGCCAGTACCAATGTGATTTCCGACAGGATCTTGATACCGCGATCCAGCCCGCTGGCCACTGACAGGGTAGCCAGGGCGGTAGCGGTTACAATCAGGATCACCTGAATGGTTTCATTGACCGGTAAATCAAACAGGTAGTTGAAGCCGCTGTTGATCTGCAGCACGCCAAAGCCCAGCGAGGTGGCAATACCAAATACGGTGCCGATGATGGCGAAGATGTCGATGGCATGACCGATAGGACCGTAAATGCGCTCGCCGATCAGCGGGTAAAGCGCCGAGCGCAGGGTTAGCGGCAGGCCGTGGCGGTAACAGAAGAACGCCAGCACCAGCGCAACAATGGCATAGATGCCCCAGGCATGCAGGCCCCAGTGGAAGAAGGTCAGCTTCATCGCTTCCTTGGCGGCCTCGACCGTGCCGGGTTCGCCGACCGGCGGGGTGAGAAAGTGCATCACCGGCTCGGCCACGCCGAAGAACATCAGGCCGATGCCCATGCCGGTGGAAAACAGCATGGCAAACCAGGTCGAGTTTTTGTAGTCGGGGGTACTGTGGTCGGGGCCGAGCTTGATGTCGCCGTAGCGGCTCATGGCCATAAAGGCAATGCCCATCAGGATCAGGGCCACGGTCAGTACATAGAACCAGCTGACATTTTCCATGATCCAGCCCTGGACGGCACCAAAGGCGGTCTGGGCGACGTTGGGGGCCGCACTGGCAAAGATCACCAGGGCGATGATGATGGCGGCAGACGTATAAAAGACGGGTGGGTTGATGGTCCCACTGCGTTGCGTGGGTGTTTGCATGAGGACTCCTTGTGACTGACAGGGTCAGTACTTGGCTCGATGGATATCTGCAGGGCAGATAAAAAGACAGCACCTGGTCCTGGTGCCAGCCGGTAGTCGACCCGACGACAGGTCACTAATGGCCTGCATGGCAAGCCGCATTCCTCGCATTCCGGCGATAAGCCCGCTTCCATTAAATGGGTAAAGCAGGGCCAAGTCGTGATAAAAACGGTGCATATTCTAGTAAAACGGTCACTAAACCTCAAAAGTGCCCATAAAAGGAAGGGAATGGCCCTACCAACCCGTCATCACCCGACTTGATCGGGTGATCTCCTTCCAAAGCGTACATGGCCCAGGAGATTGCCGGGTCAAGCCCGGCAATGACGGGGAAACAGAAGGGCTTAGCCGGTACGAAGAGGCTTGTCCTGAGAAAGCACTGCTCCAGACAAAGCAGCGCTCCAGACAAAGCGTTGCCCTCCTGACACAACACCAACCCGTCATCACCCGACTTGATCGGGTGGTCTTCTTTCAAAGCGTACATGGCCCGGGAGATTGCCGGGTCAAGCCCGGCAATGACGGGGAAATAGAAGGCTTATCCGGTACGAAGGGGGCTGGCAGCTGCGGCTGTCAGTCACGCAGCCCCAACAGGGCTGGGCGTTCCTTTTTCGGGCTGCGGGCGTTTTCCAGCTGTTCCAGCTGCTCAAGGCTGGGCAGGCGCTCGCCCTTGCGGATGATGACCGGTGCCTGGCCTGCCTGTTCCTGCTCGCGGCGGGCGGCAATGTAGGCCGGGGTGGGGTCGGCCTTGGCATAGAGCTCGGGTGACTGCTGGCGGCGGTTGTTGTGTCGGCCGCCGCTATTGGCACTGCGCTCACCCTGACGGCGGGGCTGCTGGCGGTCACCGGCGCTGCGCTGCGGTTGACGCTGGCCACGGTTGCCATTGCCGGCGTTGCTGTTGTTGCCTTTGCTTTTGTAAGGGCTGACGTAGTCGACGCTGTTGCCAAAGTTGTCGATATCGTCATCCAGAAACTCGTCCGGATCGCGGTGTGGTGGCAGCTGCGGCGGACGGTTGCCGGCTTGCTGACGGGGGGCGTTGCCATCACGGCGACCGACCGGACCGGCATTGCGGTTGGGGTTGCGGTCACGGGGGCCACGGCTTTTGCTGCGGGTTTCGGTTTTTTCAGTACTGCCTTGTGGTGCACGCTCTTTACCGGCGCCCCGGCGTTGCTGAGTGCGGGCGGGCTTGTCGTCATTGCGCTTGTCGGCTGCCGGTTTGCGGGCCTGGCGGCTGGTGTCGCGCTCTTCCTGTTCTTCCTGCTCGGCTTTCAGGTTGGCCTCGATGGCCTGATTCATGTCGAAGCCCATCCAGTCGCCTTCGGGCACGCGCATGCCGATCACTTTTTCAATGTCGCGCAGCAGTTTTTGCTCGCTGTGGGCCACCAGTGATACCGCCTCGCCGGCACGACCGGCACGACCGGTACGGCCAATGCGGTGCACATAATCTTCCTCGACGTTGGGCAGCTCGTAGTTGACCACATGGGGCAGCTGGTCGATGTCCAGGCCACGGGCGGCAATGTCGGTGGCGACCAGAATGCGGATTTCGTTGGCCTTGAAGTCGGCCAGCGCCTTGGTGCGGGCGTTCTGGCTTTTATTGCCGTGAATCGCCGCAGCCGGCAGGCCATTTTTGCTCAGGTATTCGGCCAGGCGGTTGGCGCCGTGCTTGGTGCGGGTAAACACCAGCACCTGTTCCCAGGCACCCATGGTGACAAGGTGGGCCAGCAGCACCCGTTTGTGCGGGGCCGGAATCAGGAACATGCTTTGCTTGATGCGCTCGACCGTGGTATTGGGCGGAGTGACGTCAATCCGTACCGGATCATGCAGCAGCCGACTGGCCAGCGCGGTGATGTCTTTGGAGAAGGTGGCGGAGAACAGCAGGTTCTGGCGTTTTTGTGGCAGTGCCTTGAGCACCCGTTTAACGTCGTGGATAAAGCCCATGTCGAGCATGCGGTCGGCTTCGTCCAGTACCAGGGTGTCGACCGCACTGAGGTCAACGGCATTCTGGCCCATCAGGTCCAGCAGGCGGCCGGGGCAGGCGACCAGTACGTCCAGCCCCTTGGCCAGCGCACGGATTTGCGGATTGATGCCGACGCCGCCAAAGATGCAGGCGCTGCGCAGCGGCAGTTCGGTGGCGTACAGGCGGAAGCTGTCTTCCACCTGGGCCGCCAGTTCGCGGGTTGGGGCCAGCACCAGCACGCGCACCTGTTTGGCTTTGCGGGCGGGTTCCTGGTTGTCGGCAAACAGTTTCTGTAGAACGGGCAGGGCAAAGCCGCCGGTTTTGCCGGTGCCGGTCTGGGCGGCAACCATCAGGTCCTGACCTTTGAGCACGGCGGGAATAGCCTGCTGCTGGACCGGGGTGGGAGATTGGTAGCCGGCATTGTGCACGGCGGTAACCAGGGCTTGGGATAAACCGAGTGAAGCAAAGGACATGCAGTCTTCCTGTGAATCGGCAGTGCCGATTGATGGGCGCAATATATAAAAATCAGACAGTCAGCGAGTCATCACTCCATCGAAGTATTTAGCCTTGCGCCAGGAAAAATACCGGATGGCAACTGTCTGTTGAAACAGCAGGGCTTCAGCGGGAAAGACGGGCAGCGCTGCATGCGGGGTCACGTGTTGCATTGTGTGCATGGAATCGTGAGCGAACGCCGGCTGACGGGTTGTTGGCTCCCTGCCTGCAGTCGGGCAGACAGGGCGTTCGCTGGCATGCGCTTATGGGCGCTGACTGAGCTGAAGGTTATTCCAAATGGCCAGGCTGGGTTCGGACTGGTTCAGTGTGTAAAAGTGCAGTCCGGGTGCACCACCCTGCAGCAGTTGTTCGCACATTTTGCTGATGGTTTCGGTACCAAAGGCCTGAATGCTGGCGCTGTCGTCGCCATAGGCTTCGAGCTGTTTGCGGATCCAGCGGGGGAGTTCGGCACCACAGGCATCTGAGAAACGGGCCAGCTTGCTGTAGTTGGTGATCGGCATGATGCCGGGCACGATTGGAATATCGACGCCAAGTCTACGCACTCTGTCGACAAAATAAAAGTAACAGTCGGCATTAAAGAAATATTGGGTGATGGCGCTGTTGGCACCGGCTTTGACTTTGCGGACGAAATTTTGCAGATCGTCTTCGAAATTCAGGGCCTGTGGGTGCATCTCCGGATAAGCAGCGACTTCGATAAAGAAGTGGTCGCCGGTTTCTTCGCGGATGAACTCGACCAGTTCGTTGGCGTAACGCAGCTCGCCGTTGGCCATGCCCATGCCGGAAGGCAGGTCACCACGCAGGGCAACGATGCGGTTGATACCGTTGTCCTTGTACAGGTTGAGCAGCTCGCGCAGTTCCTGTTTGCTGTCACCGACGCAGGACAGGTGTGGCGCCGTGGGGATGCCGGTGTCTTTGTCCAGTTGCAGTACGGTGTTCAGGGTGCGGTCACGGGTGGAGCCGCCGGCACCGTAGGTGCAGGAGAAAAATTCGGGGTTGTAGGTGGCCAGCTGTTTGGCGGTGGCCAGCAGTTTCTCGTGGCCGGCTTCGGTTTTGGTGGGGAAAAACTCGAAGCTGAAACGTTGATTTGGCATGGTTTTTCTCTTTTTAATTTGTTGGTTTTTGGTGTGCTGTTGTTTGGGTGTTTGGTGGGTGCGGTCTGGTGGTGCAGTTGCGCAAAGACGCCGTGAATACATCCCTGTAGGCTCCATGGCGGCATCCATGCCGCCAAGGCTTTGCTCCACTGCACCACCAGACCGCTGGCAAAGTCCATGCAATCTGACCGCACACCTGGGGTGGGGGTGAGTGGTTGCTTCAGCGGGGTACAGGTTCCGCAGGGTCGCTGCAAGTACGTCCATGTAAGCTTGGTGCCGCCATCC
>CAZMLX010000140.1:0-5840 GCA_964567275.1 uncultured Thiopseudomonas sp.
GTGGGGCGCAGGTGGAGCGCTTCGCAACGCTGCGCTGCCACGACCGCCCTTGGGGGCGTTCATGGCGCTAGAGGCGTTGCTGCGGCTCCGCCTGCTTCCGGCAAACACCGTGGCGGGGGGAGGGTGTGGCCCGGCTGTGCCGGGCTGCTGACGCCGGTTTTTATCGCCATCTGCGTTTTGTGCAGGAAGATTGCAGGGCCGCTAACCTGGATGCAGCACGACAAAATGCCTTGTTTACCGTCATCCTGCGGTTTGCGCAGCAAAGTCGCAGGATCCATGGGCAATGTGCTGTATTGAGGTTTTTGCCTGTGGTGTGTGGGGCGCAGGTGGAGCGCTTCGCAACGCTGCGCTGCCACGACCGCCCTTGGGGGCGTTCATGGCGCTAGAGGCGTTGCTGCGGCTCCGCCTGCTTCCGGCAAACACCGTGGCGGGGGGAGAGTGTGGCCCGGCTGCGCCGGGCTGCTGACGCAGGTTTTTATCGCCATTTGCGATTTTGCTTCGCTGCGCACGGAATGAGGGTTTATGACGCTCTGCCTGTTCCCGCATGGTCATCACCCGGTTTGACTGGATAACGACGGGGCTGGCCGCAGTAACAGGCGATAGCAGCCCGGCGCAGCCGGGCTATTTCCCCACCGCAGGGTGTGACTGCAGGTTGGGCGGGGCCGAAGCAAAGCCTTAGCGTCATGAACGCCCGAAGGGCGGTCGTGGCAGCGCAGCTTTGCGTAGTGCCCCGCCCAACCTGTTGCACCGAAATAAAACAGCCCAACCTGTCACACCCAAAAGAAAACCCCCGTCTTTCTGCGACTTGGCTGTGCGCAAAATGACGGGGGTTGAGGCCAGCGGCTTAGGCGTCGAGCAGTTCGCCTGCCAGTTCCAGCACCTTGTCGACAGTAAAGCCGAACAGTTCGAACAGCTCGCCAGCCGGGGCTGATTCGCCGTAGCTGGTCATGCCCAGCACACGGCCGTCCAGGCCTACATATTTGTACCAGTAGTCGGCGTGGCCGGCTTCGATGGCGATGCGGTTGCTGACTTCCAGCGGCAGTACCTGCTGTCGGTAGGCGGCATCTTGCGCATCGAACAGGCTGGTGCAGGGCAGGGAAACTACCCGTACTTTGTGGCCCTGTGCAGTCAGCTGGTCATGCGCCTTGACTGCCAGGCCCACTTCGGAGCCGGTGGCGATCAGGATCAGTTCGGGTGTGCCGGCGCAGTCCTTGAGGATGTAACCCCCTTTTTCGATGGCGGCGAGCTGGTTGGCATCACGGCTTTGGTGGTCGAGGTTCTGGCGGCTGAAGATCAGGGCAGAGGGGCCGTCTTTGCGTTCAATGGCATGTTTCCAGGCCACGGCGGACTCGACCGCATCGCATGGGCGCCAGGTGTCCAGGTTGGGTGTGGTGCGCAGGCTGGTCAGTTGTTCGATCGGCTGGTGGGTCGGGCCGTCTTCGCCCAGACCGATGGAGTCGTGGGTGAATACATAGAGCACACGCTGTTTCATCAGTGCCGACATGCGCACGGCGTTGCGGGCGTATTCCATGAACATCAGGAAGGTGGCGCCGTAGGGAATCAGGCCGCCGTGCAGGGCGACGCCGTTCATGATGGCGCTCATGCCGAACTCGCGCACGCCGTAGTACATGTAGTTGCCGCTGGCATCGTCAGCGGAGATGCCCTTGCAGCCGCTCCACAGGGTCAGGTTGGAACCGGCCAGGTCGGCGGAGCCGCCCAGCAGCTCGGGCAGCAGCGGGCCATAGGCGTTCAGGCAATTCTGGCTGGCCTTGCGGCTGGCGATGGTTTCGCCTTTGGCAGCCACGTCGGCAATGTAAGCGGCGGCTTTTTCGGCAAAGTCGGCCGGCAGTTCGCCCTGCATGCGGCGCTCAAATTCGGCGGCCAGTTCGGGGAATTCGGCACGGTAAGCAGCAAATTGCTGGTTCCAGTCGGCTTCGGCTTTAGCACCGGCGTCTTTGGCATCCCACTGGGCGTAAATTTCGGCCGGGATTTCAAAGGGCGCATGGGGCCAGCCCAGTTGCTGGCGGGTGAGGGCGATTTCTTCCGCACCCAGCGGCGCACCGTGGCTGCTGGCTTTGCCGGCGTGTTTGGGCGAGCCAAAACCAATGGTGGTTTTGCAGCAGATCAGGGTGGGTTTGTCGCTTTCCAGGGCTGCTTCCAGCGCCACTTCGATTTCGTCGGCATCGTGGCCGTTGACGTTGCGGATGACGTGCCAGCCGTAAGATTCAAAGCGGCGCGGGGTGTCGTCAGTGAACCAGCCATGCACGTCGCCGTCGATGGAGATGCTGTTGTCGTCGTAGAAGAAAGTCAGCTTGTTCAGGCCCAGGGTGCCGGCCAGCGAGCAAACTTCGTGGGAAATACCTTCCATCAGGCAGCCATCGCCCAGGAATGCATAGGTTTGGTGGTCGACGATGGTGTGGCCGGGGCGGTTGAACTGGGCAGCGAGGATTTTCTCGGCCAGCGCAAAGCCGACGGCATTGGCAATGCCCTGTCCCAGCGGGCCGGTGGTGGTTTCCACGCCGGCGGTGTAGCCGTATTCGGGGTGACCGGGGGTTTTGCTGTGCAGCTGGCGGAAGTTTTTCAGGTCGTCAATCGACAGGTCGTAGCCGGTCAGGTGCAGCAGCGAGTAAATCAGCATCGAACCGTGGCCGTTGGACAGCACAAAACGGTCGCGGTTGGCCCACTGCGGGTTGGCCGGGTTGTGCTTGAGCGGCCCACGCCACAGTACCTCGGCGATATCCGCCATGCCCATGGGGGCACCGGGATGGCCGCTGTTGGCTTGTTGCACGGCATCCATACTCAGTGCACGAATGGCGTTGGCGCGTTCACGACGGCTTGACATGGGAAAAGCTCCTGAAATTTCCGCAAAAACAAAAAGAGGCGGCCATTTTCCCCTACCTGTGCAGTGAGGGCAATCGTTACCGGTCAAGATTGGGTTTTGTGCTATTTAATCCGCCTTCGGGATTGGCCATAATGCAGGCATTTTTAAACTGCCGCAGGTGCTTCCATGTCTACTTCTTCCCATCATTGGCGTTTTTTCCGGGCTGGCGATTTTGAGCAGCCGTTGCTGACCTGTGCTGCCGACCTGGCGGCACTGCGACAGCTGGACCAGAAATTGTGGGCCACGCTGGCCTGTCCGGCGGAGCGGCTGGCGCTGCCGAAAAAGTTTTTGCAGATGATGGATGGCAATGGCGATGGCCGCATCCGTGCGCCGGAAGTGCTGAATGCCATTGACTGGACGCTGGCCCGCCTGACCGATCCGGACTGCCTGTTCAGCCAGCGGCCGCTGACGCTGGCCGATTTGCCGGAAAACGAAGATAGCCACAATCTGATACTGGCTGCCCGCCGTTTGCTGGAGCTGCTGGGGCGTGACCACAAGGATGGCCTGAGTGCTGCGGATACGCTGGACCCGGCGGTGATTTTCCCGGTGACGGCAGCCAACGGGGACGGACTGGTGCCGGCCGGGCTGAGTACCGATCCGCAGGTGCAGGAGCTGATTGAAACGCTGATCCAGTGTGTGGGCAGTGAAACCGACCGCAGTGGCGAGCCGGGCATTGCTGCCGAGCATATCGACAGTTTTTTCAGCCAGGCCGAGGCGCTGCGCAGCTGGCATCAGGGTGCCAGTGCGCAGGCCCGCCAGCCGTTTGGCGAGCGGACCGACGAGGTCATCGGGCTGATCAGCCGTCTGCGTGACAAGGTTGACGACTTTTTTACCCGGGTCGAGCTGGTTGCTTACGATTCCCGGGCGGCAACCATCATGGCTGCCGGTGAAGACGAGCTGACCCGGCTGGGGGCTGGCAGCCTGGCCAATCTGGACAATTTGCAGGCGTTGCCGCTGGCCAATTTGCAGCAGGAAGGCGGCATTGCCTTTGACAGCGGCATCAACCCGGCCTGGCAGGCCGATATGCAGGCCCTGTATGTGGCAGCGGTGGAGCCGGCGTTTGGCACAGTAACCCGGCTGACCCGCGAACAGTGGCAACAGCTGTTGGCAACGGCGGCACCCTGGTATGCCTGGCAGGCGGAAAAACCCGAGGTTGGGCTGCTGGAGCATCTGGAGCTGGATTACATTCTGGCGCTGGACGTGGATCAGCGCCGCAGTCAGCTGGAGCAACTGGTGGCGCTGGACCTGGAAGTGGCCGAAGCCTCGCAAGGCTGGGTGGATCTGGACCGTTTGCTGAATATGCAGGCCTGTTTGGTGCCGTTGCTGAAGAACTTTGTGTCGTTCGAGCATTTTTACGGGCACCAGGACAAGGCCGCCTTTCAGGCCGGCCAGTTGTTTATTGACGGTAAAAGCTGCGATCTGGTGGTGGAAGTGCAGGATGTGGAGGCACACAGCGCCATTGCTACCCAGAGCAACAGCTATTTGATTTATTGCCACTGCACCCGCCGCGGGCAGCCGGTGGACGAGCGTGAAAGCTGCAACATTGTGGCGCTGGTCAGCGCCGGTGCCGATCACGAGCTGATGCCGGGCCGCAACGGTCTGTTTTATGACCGTGAGGGCAACGACTGGGATGCCACCGTGGTCAAGGTGATTGAAAATGCCATCAGCGTGCGCGAGGCGTTCTGGTCGCCGTACCGGCGCATTGCCAACCTGATTTCCGAGCAGATCCAGAAGCTCGCTGCCGGCCAGGACGATCAGCTGATGAGCAGTGCCGCAGCGGGTGTGGAGGCAGGTGCCAGTGCGCCGGCGCCTTTTGATATTGCCAAGTTTGCCGGTATTTTTGCTGCCATCGGCATGGCACTGGGTGCCTTGGGTACCGCCTTTGCGGCAACCTTTTCCGGGCTGCTGTCGCTGGCCTGGTGGCAGTGGCCGCTGGTGTTTGTCGGGCTGATTGTGGTGGTGTCGGGGCCGTCGATGCTATTGGCCTGGTTCAAACTGCGTCGCCGCAGCCTGGGGCCGATTCTGGATGCCAACGGCTGGGCGGTGAATGCCCAGGCCCGCATCAGTATCCGCTTTGGCGCCAGCCTGACCCAGCTGGCCAGCTTGCCGAAAGGCTCGGGCCGCAGCCTGCGTGACCCCTACGCCAACCGCAGCAGCCTGCGCTGGTGGCTGCTGGTGCTGGTGATTGTGGCGCTGGCGGGCGGCTGGTACTTCAGCGAGCAGCTGATTGCCATGGTTACGACTCCGGCGCCTTGATTACGGACAAATGAATTTGTCTGCTGGCCGGGCATAATGCCCGGCAGCTCGCCGCCTTCGGGCGGCTCTTTCTTATCCGCAGCATTGCCGCTGCCTTGCGCACAGCAGGGTGGTACCTGACAGGAGTCCGTCATGCAAAAAAAACCTTTAGCTGTTTATTCGGCACTGCTGGCTGCCGGCCTGCTGTGCCCGCTGGCAATGGCCCAGGCGGCGGAATCCGGCGTGCAACTGCCAACCATGGTGGTGTCGGCTACCGGCTACAAACAAGACGCCCTGCGGGCGCCGGCGTCCATTACCGTGGTGGACCGGGACGAGATGATCCGCAAGCCGGTATCCGACCTGGCCGAAACCCTGCGTGACATTCCCGGCATTGACATTGTCGACTCCGGCGTACCCGGCATGAAGCGCATTTCCCTGCGTGGCGAAGACTCGCGGCGGGTGCTGGTCAAGGTCAATGGCCAGCCGATTCCCGACCACTCTGCTTATGGCTCGCCGCTGCTGATTGACGCCAACATGATCGAGCGCATCGAAGTGGTGCGGGGTTCGGCATCGGTGGTGCACGGCAGCAACGCCGTGGGTGGCGTGGTCAACATCACCACCCGCCAGGCAGCACCCGGCGAGCAGGAAGCCTATGTAGGCGGCGGCTACTACTCCGCCACCCGTGGCCACCGGGTCAACGCCGGCATTCTGGGCGCCAACGACC
>CAZMLX010000141.1:0-5818 GCA_964567275.1 uncultured Thiopseudomonas sp.
GCCATCTGTGATGGTCCCCGCAGCCAGAATGACTATATCGAGCTGGGCAAGATTTACAGTGCGGTAATTCTGTCTGCTGTTGAGCAGATGAATGCTGACAAGGATGATGTGGCGCGCCGCTTTATCAACCTGGTGGACGAGTTTTACGACCGCAACGTCAAGCTGATTATTTCTGCCGAGGTCGAGCTGAAAGATCTTTATACCGGTAATCGTTTGCAGTTCGAGTTTCAGCGTACCCTCAGCCGCTTGCTGGAAATGCAGTCGCACGAGTTTTTGGCGCGGCCGCACAAGCCGTAGTTACAGGTTTTTTGCACTGCGGTTACGGACAGGCCGGAGCACTCCCGGCAGGCTGCGCTGGTTCGGCCTGCGGCCAAACCGCTAAATGCCTGCAGGAGCCCTCCGGCCTGTCCAAGCCCACCTTGTGCGGGGTGGAGGAATTTGGCCCACCTCTGGCGGGCTGCTGTCGCGTGCAGCGTTCCGGGTGCAGCGCATTGGTAGGGCGTATGCTTGTATAACTTCGTACGCAACGACGAAACAGGCTTCATCCATTCTGCGTATCATTTTTCAGGCATCCATTGCCTAACCAAGGGACATCACCATGGCCAACATTGGCGTAATCAATCAGCTGACCATTCTGCGCCATGTGGATTTTGGCCTGTATCTGGACGGTGGCGACAGCGGCGAAATTTTGCTGCCCAAACGTGAAATTCCCAAGGATGCCGATACCAGCGTCGGTAGCCGTTTGTCGGTGTTTATTTATCACGACAGTGAAGACCGGCTGGTAGCGACCGGGCGCAAGCCGCGGGCGATGCTGGGCCAGTTTGCGGCGTTGAAGGTGGTGGATATCAACCGTACCGGCATTTTTCTGGATTGGGGGCTGGCCAAAGACCTGTTCATGCCGCACTCGGAAGAGAAGCGCCCGCTGCAAACCGGCGACACCGTGCTGGTGCATGTCTATCAGGATGTACACACCGGCCGGCTGCTGGCGTCGGCGCAACTGGACCGCTTTGCCCGCAGTGATGCCAGTGGCAGTGGTTATACCGTCAACCAGCCGGTCAGCCTGTGGGTGGCCGAGCGCACCGATCATGGCTATCTGTGTCTGGTGGATGAGACTTATCTGGGCCTGTTGCACCACCATGAGGTGTTCAAACCGGTCAAGATCGGGCAAGGCCTGCCCGGCTATGTGCGTGAGCTGCGTGCTGATGGCCGCCTCAGCCTGAGCGTGCAAATGCAGGGCCAGGCGGTACGGGACGAGCTGTCCGAGCGCATTCTGGCCGAGCTGGAGAAGCGTGGCGGCGTGCTGGAGCTGAGTGACAAAAGCAGTGCCGAAGCCATTGCTGCCCTGTTTGGTGTCAGCAAGGGCAACTATAAAAAGGCCATTGGCGGGCTGTTCAAGCAGGGTCTGATCGAAATCGGGCCGCAGCAGATCCGTTCGACGCAGGGCTAGGCGTCCAGAGTCCTTAGGGAGCCGCTTGCAACAGCGGCCGCAAATCCTGGTACAGCCCCAGCGCACTGCGTTCGTAACCCTGGCGGGTCAGATGTACGCCGTCGCGCCGGGCCAGTTCGTCCGCTTGCCAGTGTTCCATGGCACAGGGGCCACCCATAAAGCCTTGCCAGTCCCAGAACAGCGTTTTTTGCTGGCGGGCAATCTCCATTTGCAGCTGCCGAACCGCCTGTAACCGGGCCGGCTGGCGCTGTTGGCAGCTGGCTGCCAGCGGATGCCGGATCACATCGGGCGGGCCAACCAGCAACAGCACGGCGTGCGGGTTGTGACGGCGCAGCTGGCGGATCAGCGTCAGTAGCTGTTGCCGGTAAGCGGCCGGGTCCAGCTGGTCGTCATAGGCTTCATTGGTGCCGTAGGCCAGCATCAGCAAGCCCGGTTGCAGTGCCTGTAGTTGCTGGTGCCATTGCGGGTCCCAGCGCTGGCTGATGCGGGCGGTGGCGCCATTGACTCCCAGCGCACTGAGCATAATGCCGGGCTGGCCGTTGTCCAGCAGCCAGCCGCCGAGCTCGGGCCCGTCTGGCTGTGGCTGCGTCTGCTCACGTTCAATCTGCACCGGCAATTCGACGCTGACCGGAGCGGACCACTGCCAGTCGCCACTGGCTGGCAGTATCTGAGGCTGACCGTTGAAGACCAGGGTGGCGGGCTGGCGGCTGCGATACAGGCTGCGCAGGTTTAGCCGGCTGCGCTGCTGCTGGTAGTCGCTTAGTCGCAAGGTGCTGGTGCCGGGTTGCGGGGTCAGCATGAAGCCGCCCAGCGGCCAGTCGCCGGGGGCGGTCGCCAGCCGGCTGCTGGACAATTGCCAGCCGCTGCCGGCCGGAGCAGGGTTAAGGGCGGCACTGCGCTGGCCACGGATGTGGGCCGGCGGCAGCAGGCCGGGCCCGGCGTCACCATAGTCCTGTTGCAAGGCGTAGCGCAGTGCACCGGTGAAAAAATCGGCGGCAGTGTGGGAGTCGCCCAGCTGCACGATGTGTACTGCCTGTTGGTGTTGAAGCCGTTCAATGAGCCGGGGCAGGTTCGGCTCGCCAAAATCAAGCAGGTGACCCTGGCGAACCGGCTCGGCAGGCTTGGCCGGTGCCGGCTCGGGATTGAGGGGTGGTTTTTGACAGGCGGCCAGCACCAGCAGGGCTGTAACCAGGGTTAAACGTAGCTGGGTCATTGGGGGTCAGGGTCCGGATGGACGGCCAGGGCCGGGTTGGCGGGCGCTGGAATCTGTAGTTGCTGATACAGGGCGTCGGCCAGCAGCCGCTGACCGGCCGGGGTGAAGTGGATGCCGTCGCCCGAGCGCATTTTTTGCCGGGCCGAACCCGGGTCGGAGTAATCGGAATATTGCTGGCCCTGATAACCGAGCACCCGGTTGCTGGACAGAAAAACCTCGCCGGCCTCGAGCACTTCGCTTTCGTACAGTTCAGAAATATAGCCAACTTTGTCGGACAGGGCGGTCTGGCGCATCAGCGGCGGTGCCAGCCAGACTACATCGACTTTATGCTCGCGGGCGCTGGCGAGAATCTGGCGGATACGTTCGCGGTACAGGGCTTCCCAGCCGGTGCTGCGAAACTTCAGGAAAGGGCCTTTGCTGGCGGCGGGCATGTCCCAGGGGTCGTTGGGGCCCATGAATACGGCCAGTACACCGATATCGGGATGCTGCTTGAGGGTGTCGGCAATGGTGCGGGGCCAGTTGAAGGCGCCGGGGTAGGACAGCCCGGTGCTTTGGCGGCTCAGATCTATACTGGCGATACCGTGCTCCTGGCGCAAACGTCGGGCCAGATGCGGAGCTACCCCCTGCATCATGGAGTCGCCGGCAAAGAAAATGCGCTGGCCCGGGGCCAGAGTGGCCCGGGTTTTGAACTGGATGACCGGCAGCGGTGTTGGCGCAGGCATGGCTGCGGGTGTGGCTTGGGCCGCTGCTGTGGTCGTTGTCGCCAAAGGGGTTGCTGCCGTGTTGACGGGGGGTGACTGCACGGCTGACAGCCCCGCAACCTCGGGCGTTGCTGCCGGCTGGGTGGAGTCCGGCTGAGCGGTCATTTCCTGCCAGAAATGGTTTGAGGCGCTGAGCAGGGCGGGTGTTAGCCGGCTGCCGGCCTGCCAGCCGGGCAGGGCGCCCAGTCCGTGCCAGGGGGCGGGCTCGTGGTAACGTTGCTGCCAGAAGCTCTCCAGTGACAGCTGGTGCACCCAAACCACCGGAATCAGGGTCAGCAGGCAGGTCAGCAGTAATCGCAGCAGCAGATACAGGTTGGACATGGCTTAGAACGCAGCGTAAATAAAGTTGGGCATGCCGGGCGGGGCCAGCACAAACACAATAATCAGCAGCAGTGACAGCCCCACCGGATACAGTGCCCAGCGGATGCTTTCACTGCTTTGTTCCAGCTGGTTTTTCCAGCGCACCAGCAGCGGATACAGCAGAAAGACGGCAGCGGCAGCCAGCAGTGCCGGCCACTGTTGCTGCCAGCTGGCCCGCTCACCGCCGTCGGCCAGCCGGGCCAGCAGTTGGCCAGCCTGCTCCAGGCTGTCGCTGCGGAAAAACACCCAGGTCAGGCAGATGAAATGAAAACACAGCAGCCGTGACAGACCGTTTTCGAGCGATTGCACTGCCGTCTGCTGGTATTGTGCTGCCGGCCACAACCGCTGCTTGAGGTTAAGCAGTACCACCCCCAGCCCGTGCAACGCACCCCAGACCAAAAAGGTCATGGCTGCGCCGTGCCAGAGGCCGGACAGCAGCATGGCCAGCATCACATGGATGCTGGTGCGCCAAGGGCCCCGGCGGCCACCGCCCAGCGGGATGTAAACATAGTCACGGATGAAGCTGGACAGGCTGATATGCCAGCGGCCCCAGAACTCCTTGAGGTTGGTGGCCAGGTAGGGGGCATTGAAGTTGACCGGCAGCCGGAACCCCAGCAGCAGGGCGATGCCGGTGACCAGATCGGTATAACCGGAGAAGTTGCAGTATATGGTCCAGGCGTAGGCGTAGATGGCTACCAGCAGCTCGGCAGCGGTATGGCCCTGGATATCGGCAAAGGCCGGATTGACCCGGTAGTCGGATAACCAGGCACTGAACAGGAACAGTTTGAGCATGGCCAGCGCCACCAGCAACAGGGCCCGGCGTGGTTCCAGCAAGGTGCGGTCCGGAGTCTGGATTTGTGGCATAAAATGGCTGGCGCGATTGATCGGGCCGGCCACCAGACTGGGGAAAAAGGCCAGGTAAAGCACCACATCGGGGAAGCTGGCCCGGGCGTCGGGGTTGTTCTGGCAATCGACCACATAGCTGACCGAATGAAAACTGTAGTAGGACAGCCCAATGGGCAACAGCAGCCCCAGTACCGGCAAATCCAGCATCAGCCCGGCACTGTTCAGCAGCTGCTGGATGGAGTCACGGAAAAATCCGTAGTGCTTGAAGGTGATGAAAAGCCCGATAATGGCGGTGGTCAGCAGGCCATAGACCAGCGCCGGCCGAAGTCGCCGGGTACCATGGTTGGCCAGCAGGTAAATGAACAGGGTATAGCCGGCCAGAATCAGGGCGAAGCGGATGTCAAACAGGGTGACAAAGGCGTAGCTGGCACAGGTCAGCAACAGGTTGCGGGTGTAACGGACGTGAAACGGCAGCCAGTACAGCAGCAGAAAACAGGCAAAGACAGCCAGAAAATCAAAAGACAGAAAGTTCATGGTGTTTCAGGACGGCCGGCGGTGGTGCGGATGATACCATTATGCCTTCAATCGCCCAAGGCGCTGGTAGCTGGTAGAGAATTGATGAGTGAGAGCATGACAATCGAGCAAGAACAGCAGCAGGCAGCAGGCTTCCGGCTGTGGATTGACGCCGACGCCTGCCCCCGGCTGGCCCGGGATCTGGTGGTGCGCTTTGCCCTGAAGCGCAAGTTTCCGGTGGTGATGGTGGCCGGCCAGCCCCAGCAAAAACCGGCGTTTGCCTGTGTGCAGCTGGTGGTGGTACCCAGCGGTCCGGATGCCGCCGATGACCATATTGTCGAGCAGGCGCAGCCGGGCGATCTGGTGATATGCAGTGATATTCCGCTGGCCGACCGCCTGCTGAAAAAGGGGGTGACCGCCCTGGACCCGCGCGGCCAGGAGTTTACCCCGAAAAACATGGGGGACCGGCTGGCCACCCGCAACCTGCTGGCCGACCTGCGTGACAGCGGGCAGATCAGCAGTGGTGGCCAGAGTGCCTACGGCGAGCGTGACAAGCAGCAGTTTGCCAATGCGCTGGACCGCCTGCTGGCCCGGCTGGCGCCCTGACCGGTCAGGGCTCAGGGCGTGCGTGACAGCTCGCCGGCGGCTTCCAGTGCGGGGTAAGCGGTGGAGCAGATG
>CAZMLX010000142.1:0-3974 GCA_964567275.1 uncultured Thiopseudomonas sp.
AAAGAACATGTCAGTGAAACCAGAACTGCGTCTCAACTGAGGCTGCGTATTATAGGGGAGCAATTTTGCTTGTCAACCCCTGATTTCAAAAATTTTATTTTAAAATCAACTGCTTGGGTTGGCGTTTCCATAATGCGCCGCTTGATGAGGTGCGTATTCTACAGATTAAAAACGGCTTGTAAAGCCCCGGGCAAAAATTATTTTTCCAGGCCTCAATACTGGCTGCCGCAGCGGGCTGGACGGCTTTCCACCAGCCGTTCACCCTGCCCGTCACGTAACCAGGCTCGCACGGTATGCCCCATGGCCACCGCATGGATGTCATATTGGCTGCCAGCGGAAAACCCGGCGTAGTCAATTTCGATCCGGCAATAGTGTCGGCTGCTGTCACTGCCCTTTCTTTGGTAGCCCAGCCGCAGCTCCAGCAGATGCCGGCCAGGCGTTAACTGGACATAGCGGGCATCGTTCAGTCGTGTACCGTCGAGCCGGCTGGCGGACAGGCTATAGCCGGCCCGACCACTCACCTTAACCCAGGCCATGTCCGGATTCTGGTCCGGCAATGCTGCTTCACAGCCCGACAGGCCGGTGGCCAACAGTGCCAGCCATAACACTCGATGTTTCATTGCCATTAACCAAAAAACCAGTAACACACGGCGATGGCAGCCAGTACCCCGGCCAGTTCGGCCAGCAGTGCACAGCCGACGGCATGACGGGCACGCTGGATACCGACCGCACCAAAGTAAACCGCCAATACATAAAAGGTGGTTTCGGTACTGCCCTGGATGGTTGCTGCCACTAGCGCCGGAAAGCTGTCCACGCCCTGGCTCTGCATGGTTTCGATCAGCATCGCCCGGGCAGCACTGCCGGAAAAAGGTTTGACCAGGGCGGTCGGCAGGGCTTCCACAAAACGGTTGTCCCATTGCAGCCAATCGACCAGCATGCGGATGCCTTCCAGCCCGAACTCCAGCGCACCGGATGCCCGCAATACACCAATGGCGCAGAGCATGGCAACCAGGTACGGCAGCAGGTTTTTGGCTACATCAAAGCCTTCACGGGCGCCTTCAATAAAGGCCTCATAAACCGGAATACGCTTGATCGCTCCCAGCAATAAAAAAAACAGGATGATGCCAAACAGGGTCAGGTTGCCGAGCAGGCTGGACACTGCCGCCAGCGCCACCGAACTTAAACCGGCCAGCACCACCATAAACACGGCCAGCCCTGCCACCAGCGGTAACAGATAAGCCAGCACGACCGGGTCCCAGAGCCGGATGCGCTGCATGACCGCTACCGACAACAGCCCGACCAGGGTAGAGGCGCTGGTGGCCAGCAAAATAGGCAGAAATACCAGCGTCGGATCAACCGCTCCCTGCTGGGCACGGTACATGAAAATGCTCACCGGCAGCAGCGTCAGCGAAGAGGCATTCAGTACCAGAAACAGGATTTGTGCATTGGAGGCGCTGGTTGACGACGGATTCAGGCTTTGCAGCTCGCGCATGGCTTTCAGGCCAATGGGTGTGGCGGCATTGTCCAGCCCGAGACCATTGGCGGCAAAGTTGAGGGTCATCAGTCCCAGTGCCGGGTGTCCCCGGGGTACCTCGGGCATCAGCCGTGCAAACAGCGGGGCCAGCAGCTTGCCTATACGCTCTACCAGCCCAGCCCGCTCGGCAATGCGCAAAAAACCCAGCCACAGGGTCAGGGTACCGAACAGCAGGATCATGACTTCGACCGACAGCTTGGCCATGCTGAACAGGCTTTCCACCATCGCTGCCCAGACATGGGGATCGCCCTGCATCCATTGGGCCAGGCCGGCAATGGCAGCAATCAGAAAAAAACAAAACCAGAGTGCATTGAGCATGATCAGTCTCCGGATTCCAGCTGTTTGATCAGCGCATGGAGGATGGCGGCCGTTTCCGCATCGGGCTCGCCCTGGTGCAGACGGGGCCGGTATTTCATTTGTACCACGGCCAGCACCCTGCGGGTCTGCTCATCGAGCTGTCCGCTGGGTTCAATGGCATAACCTGCCCGCAACAGCTGTTGCTGAAACCAGCTGATGTCGGGCAGTGCCTGCTCATACTGCACCAGCTTGTCATTGATATCCCGGTGCAACGGCCAGGGGATCAGCCCTTCACGGGCCAGCCGGAACCAGGGAAACAGCGGTCCCGGATCAACCTTGCGCTGGGGCGCTACATCCGCATGGCCGACAATATTGCCGGCAGCAATACCATGGCGGGCGCGGATATCATGCAGCAGGGCAATCAAGCTGTTGAGCGTATGTGAGTCCCAGGCCACCCATTGCGGTTGGGCAGCGGTGCCCAAATGGCCCGGATGCACCATTTCAATACCAATGCTGCTGGCATTCAACCAGGTCCGCCCTTGCCACTGGCTATTGCCGGCATGGGCAGTGCGCAGATGTTCATCGGCCAGCCGGTAAATTTTGGCACCATCAATCAGGTAATGGCTGCTGACCCCCTCTCCGGTCAGCAAACGCAGCGATTCTGCGGCGCTGGCTGCCGTATAATGCAGCACTACAAACTGGATGCGCGAATCTACCGCTTGCGCCCGGTAGCTGTCATCAACCTGCAGACTGCTGCAGCCCGTCGCCAGTAACGCCAGCAACAGGCCCGCTTTTTTTAATACCTGGGATTTCATTACATGACCTTTTCCGACCGCCCCGCTCCGCTCAACCTCTATGTTCCCAGCCATAGCCTGGTGCTGGGCTACTTGCTGTGGATTTTCGGTTTTATCGGCATTCACCGTTTCTATTTTGGCAGACAGCTAACCGGCATTTTGTGGATGTGCACACTGGGCCTGTTTTTCATCGGCTGGATTATTGACCTGTTCCTGATTCCCGCCATGGCCCGCTCCGCCGACCAGCGCTATGCCAAGGGACCGTTGAACTACAACATTGCCTGGCTGCTGCTGATTCTGATCGGGCCATTGGGCATTCACCGCATGTACCAGGGCAAATGGCTGACCGGCCTGCTGTATTTGCTGACCGGCGGCCTGTTTTTGCTCGGCATCATTTACGACTACCTGACCCTCAATGGCCAGCTGGACGAACAAAACCGGCTGGAGACCCGGCCCTTTACCTGGTAGGCAGGTTTACTGTTTTTTACGGGGACGCTGCCAGCCTTCAATATTCCGTTGTTTGGCCCGCCCCACAGCCAGCGCCCCTGCCGGCACATCGCCGGTAATGGTCGAGCCGGCACCGGTGGTGGCGCCATCGCCCAGCGTAACCGGAGCCACCAGCGAGCTGTTGGAGCCGATAAACACATCGTCGCCCATCAGGGTTTTGTGCTTGTTGGCACCGTCATAGTTGCAGGTAATGGTGCCGGCGCCCACGTTGGTACGCGCACCTATCTCGCTGTCGCCCAGATAAGTCAGATGACCGGCTTTGGCCCCTTCGGCCATGCGGGTATTTTTCAGCTCGACAAAGTTGCCGACGTGGGCTTTTTTACCGAGTACGGCACCCGGACGCAAACGGGCAAACGGCCCGCAGTCAGCCCCTTCGCCCAGCTCGGCACCTTCCAGGTGGCAGTGTGACTTGACCACGGCGCCCTTACGCAACACCGAATCGCAAATCACGCTATTGGCACCAATACTGACGCCATCCTCAATAATCACTTTGCCTTCCAGTACCACGTTGATGTCGATCAGCACATCACGGCCGGCCACCACCTCGCCACGCACATCAATACGGGCCGGGTCACGCAGGGTCACCCCCTGGCGCATCAGCGCTGCGGCCTGCAGCTGCTGGTAATGGCGCTCCAGCTGGGACAGCTGGAGGCGGTCATTGGCACCCTGTACCTGCATGGCGTCACCGGCAATTTCTGTATCAATCTGCAAACCGTCGGCCACCGCCATGGCGATGATGTCGGTCAGGTAATACTCGCCCTGGGCATTGTGGTTTGACAGCTGCGACAGCCACTGCTCAAGACGAATTCGCGGCACGGCCAGAATACCGGTATTGCCTTCAC
>CAZMLX010000142.1:4074-5816 GCA_964567275.1 uncultured Thiopseudomonas sp.
GGAGACAATGCCCGGGCTGCGTCAATCACATGGCCCAGCATGGGTTTGTGTGCGACCGGATGCAAAACCTTGGGCAGGGCCGAACGCATGCGGGTACCCTGCCCGGCGGCAAGAATGACAATATCAAGTGAATGCATTGAACCAGTATCCTGAATGGGCGCTTGTCGATGGCGGAACAAGGCAGGATGAATGAACGGCAGTAGTGCCAGCCAGAGCGCAGAGTATAAATAATTTGGCAGGCTGCTACAGCCTGCAATAAAAAAGGGCGACCCCAGGGCCACCCTTTTTTATTGCAGTGCAAAACCTAGCGGCTTTTACGGCGTAGCTCATGAATGGTGCGCAGCTGGGCGGCCGCTTCGGCCAGACGGGCTGATGCGGTGCTGTAGTCCATGTCGGCCGATTTGGCATTCATGGCTTTTTCAGCAGCCTTTTTGGCTTCCAGTGCAGCCGCTTCATCAAGATCGTTTGCACGAATAGCCGTATCGGCCAGCACCTTAACCATGTTGGGCTGAACTTCGATAAAGCCGCCAGAGATATAAAATACCTCTTCCTTGCCACCCTGCTTGATCACGCGGACGGGACCAGGCTTGATGGTGGACAGCAAGGGGGCGTGACCGGGCAGTACACCCAGATCACCCATGTGGCCGTGGGCAATTACCATCTCAACCAAGCCGGAAAACAGCTCTTCCTCTGCACTTACAATGTCGCAGTGTACTGTTATGGCCATACTCTTTGCCTCAGTGTTTGACGGGTGGCTGCTGCCAGCCACCCGCTGGTTGCTTGATCAAAAAAGCGGGCAATTACAGCTTGCTTGCTTTTTCGATGGCTTCGTCAATGGAACCGACCATGTAGAAGGCCTGCTCGGGCAGGTGGTCGTACTCGCCATTGAGGATGCCCTGGAAGCCACGGATGGTTTCTTTCAGGGAAACGTACTTGCCGGGCGCACCCGTAAACACTTCAGCAACGAAGAATGGCTGGGACAGGAAGCGCTGGATTTTACGGGCACGTGAAACCAGCAGTTTGTCTTCCTCGGACAGCTCGTCCATACCCAGAATGGCGATGATGTCTTTCAGCTCGGTGTAACGCTGCAGAACATACTGAACGCCACGGGCGCACTCATAGTGCTCCTGACCAATGGTCAGCGGGTCCAGCTGACGGGAGGTGGAGTCCAGCGGGTCGATCGCAGGGTAAATACCCAGGGAGGCGATGTCACGGCTCAGTACCACGGTTGCGTCAAGGTGGGCAAAGGTGGTGGCTGGAGACGGGTCAGTCAAGTCATCCGCAGGTACGTATACGGCCTGGATGGAGGTAATGGAACCGGTCTTGGTAGAGGTAATACGCTCTTGCAGAACGCCCATTTCCTCGGCCAGAGTCGGCTGATAACCTACCGCTGAAGGCATACGACCCAGCAGGGCGGATACTTCGGTACCGGCCAGGGTGTAACGATAGATGTTGTCGATGAACAACAGTACGTCACGGCCTTCGTCACGGAACTTCTCGGCCATGGTCAGGCCGGTCAGGGCGACACGCAGACGGTTGCCGGGTGGCTCGTTCATCTGACCGTATACCAGGGCTACCTTGTCCAGTACGTTGGAGTCCTTCATCTCGTGGTAGAAGTCGTTACCTTCACGGGTACGCTCACCTACACCGGCAAATACGGAATAACCGCTGTGCTCGATGGCGATGTTACGGATCAGCTCCATCATGTTTACGGTTTTGCCCACACCGGCACCACCGAACAG
>CAZMLX010000143.1:0-5746 GCA_964567275.1 uncultured Thiopseudomonas sp.
CTGGCCCGGCAAACCACCAGCCTGCGCTACGACTGGCTGCCGCAACTGGGCCTTAATTTGAGCCTGCATCTGGACGGCCTGAGCTTTCTGTTTTGCCTGCTGATTCTGGGCGTGGGCCTGCTGGTGATTGTTTACGCCCGCTATTACCTGGGCGAAAACGAAGCCCTGCCACGTTTTTTTGCCAGCCTGTTGCTGTTTATGGGGGCCATGCTGGGCGTGGTGCTGGCCGGCAACCTGTTGCTGATGCTGATGTTCTGGGAGCTGACCAGCCTGGCGTCGTTTTTGCTGATCGGCTACTGGCAGCACCGCAACGATGCCCGTACCGGCGCGCGCATGGCGCTGGCCGTTACCGGTGGCGGCGGCCTGGCGCTGCTGGCCGGCATCATCCTGATTGGCCGGGTGGTCGGCAGCTACGAGCTGTCCGAGGTACTGGCTGCCGGTGACCTGATCCGTGCCCATAGCCTGTATCCGGTCATTCTGGTGCTGGTGCTGCTGGGCGTATTTACCAAGTCGGCACAGTTTCCTTTCCACTTCTGGTTGCCCCATGCCATGGCCGCGCCCACACCGGTGTCGGCCTATCTGCACTCGGCGACCATGGTCAAGGCTGGCGTATTTTTGCTGGCACGGCTGTATCCGGCGCTGTCCGGCACCGACGGGTGGTTCTATCTGGTCACCTTTGCCGGACTGGCCACGCTGCTGATTGGTGCCATCACGGCACTGTTCCAGCATGACCTCAAAGGGCTGCTGGCCTATTCCACGGTTAGCCACCTGGGCCTGATTACCATGCTGTTTGGCTTGGGTTCGGACCTGGCACCGGTGGCGGCGATTTTCCACATCATCAACCATGCCACCTTCAAGGCCTCGCTGTTTATGGCCGCCGGCATCATCGACCACGAAACCGGCAGCCGCGATATGCGGCGCATCAATGGCTTGTGGAAGTACATGCCGCACACCGCCGTATTGGCGATGGTGGCCTCTTCGGCCATGGCGGGCGTGCCGCTGCTCAACGGCTTTTTGAGCAAGGAAATGTTCTTTGCCGAAACCCTGCACCAGCAATTGCTCGGTAGCTTCAGCTGGCTGATTCCCGGGCTGGCCACGCTGGCAGCGGTGTTTTCGGTAGCCTATTCGCTGCGCTTTATCCACGACGTATTTTTCAATGGTGAGCCCGTCAACCTGCCCAAGTTTCCGCCCCACGAGCCGCCACGTTCGATGAAAATTCCGGTCGAAATTCTGGTATTTCTCTGTGTGCTGGTGGGTACCTTTCCGGCGTTTAGCGTATCAGGGCTGCTGGCCAGTGCGGCACAGGCCAGCCTGGGCCATGCGCTGCCGGACTACAGCCTGGGCGTGTGGCACGGCTTTAACCTGCCGCTGCTGATGAGCGTGTTGGCCCTGATCGGTGGTATTGCCCTGTACAGCCTGCGCAAACCGCTGTACCGCTGGTACGACGGCCTGCCGGATTTGAACGCGCGGGAAACCTTTGCCGCCAGCGTACAAAGTGCCTATGCCCGTAGTTCAAAACTGATGGCAGTAATTGGGGCAGTGTCGCTGCAGCGCTTTATTGCCGTGCTGCTGGTGGCGCTGGTGGCAGTGACAGTCTGGGCGCTATCGCCCATGAGCTCGCTGGTGGGCGATGCCGGGCTGACACCGGTTGATCCGCTCACGCTGATTGGCCTGGCCGCCATGTCGCTGGTGGCACTGCTGACCGTGATTTACCACCGCAAGCGCCTGCGTGCGCTGGTGACACTGGGGCTGGTGGGACTGATTGTATCCATGCTGTTTGCCCGTTTTTCCGCACCGGATCTGGCGCTGACCCAGCTGGTGGTGGAAGTGGTGACCATTTTGCTGATGCTGCTGGTGCTCAACTTTATGCCGGCCAAAACGCCGTCGGAAAGCTCCAGTTTGCGTCGCCTGAGGGACTTCTGCATTGCCGCCGCCGGTGGCGGCCTGTTTGCGGTGCTCAGCTTTGCCGTGCTGAGCCGTCCTTACGACAACAGTCTGGCCCAGTATTATCTGGCCAACAGTGTACCGGGCGGCGGTGGTACCAACGTGGTCAACGTGGTGCTGGTGGACTTCCGGGGCTTCGATACGCTGGGCGAAATCAGCGTACTGGCAATTACCGCCATTGCCATTCTGGCGTTGTTGGGCGGCAGCAAACTGCCAAGGCCACGCACCGACCGTGCCGGCCGGGTGTGGACGGCGGCCCGTGAATACATGCCGCTTAGTCTGCTGGCCCGTTTGATGCTGCCGCTGGCGCTGCTGGTGGCGGTGTTTATCTTCCTGCGCGGGCACAACGAGCCGGGCGGCGGCTTTATTGCCGGTCTGGTGACGTCGGTGGCGCTGGTGTTGCTGCATGTCAGCTCGGGGCAGGCGTGGGTGGAACAGCGGCTGCGTGTCAATTACCGCCAGCTGGCCGCCAGTGGTGTGTTGATTGCCGGTCTGACCGGGCTGGGCAGCCTGCTGTTGGGCCGCCCGCTGCTGACCTCGGCGCACGGGCACATTGCCATACCCCTGCTGGGCGAGCTGGAACTGGCCTCGGCCATGCTGTTTGACCTGGGCGTGTACTGTGCCGTCGTCGGTGGCACCTTGCTGATCCTTGGTCAGCTGGGCCACCTGGGCTACAGCGCCCGTTTACCGGAGGACAAATAATGGAACTCTGGCTGTCCTGTGCGATTGGCTTTCTGGTGTTCTGCGGCATTTATCTGCTGCTGCGGGCACGTACTTTTCCGGTGGCACTGGGGCTGACGCTGCTGTCCTACGCCATCAACCTGTTCCTGTTTGCCATGGGACGGCTGAAAACCGGCATGCCGGCGGTGATTGGCAGCGCCAGCGATTACACCGACCCGGTGCCGCAGGCGCTGGTGCTGACCGCCATTGTGATCGGTTTTGCCATGACCGCCTTTGTGCTGGTGCTGTCACTGCGCGCCTATGTGCTGCTGGGCAGCGACCATGTCGATGGCCGCGAGAAAACAGGCGGGGAGGGCGCAGCATGAATCACTGGATAATGGCGCCTTTTTTATTGCCATTAATGCTGGGAGCAGTATTGGCCTGGCTGGATGATGGCCAGGCCCGTCTGCAACGCCGGCTGAGTCTGCTGGGTAGTCTGGCGCTGGTCGGTATTGCGCTGCAGTTGCTGGGCACAGCAGCCAGCGGGCCGGTGCAGATTTACGCCATGGGCGACTGGTCGGCACCCTTTGGCATTGTGCTGGTGCTGGATCGTCTCAGCGCCTTGCTGGTGCTGACCACAGCGGTGCTGGCGCTGCTGGTCAACCTGTATGCCTGTGGCGGTGACGACAGCCGGGGCCGCTATTTTCATGCGTTGTTCCAGTTTCAGGTGGCCGGCATTTGCGGAGCCTTTCTGACCGGCGACCTGTTCAACCTCTTTGTGTGTTTTGAAATTTTACTCATTGCCTCTTATGCCTTGTTGCTGCATGGCGGCGGCAATGCCCGCCTGCGTTCGGCGGTGCACTATGTAGTGCTCAATCTGGTGGGTTCGGCGCTGTTTTTGCTGGGTGCCGGGCTGGTGTACGGTGTCAGCGGCACGCTGAACATGGCCGATATTGCCCGCTTTGTGCAGCAGGCCGAGGGCGATAGCCTGCATTTGATGCGTACCGCCGGCTGGATTCTGATTCTGGTGTTTGGACTCAAGGCGGCCTTTTTGCCGCTGCACTTCTGGCTGCCTGCCGCCTATGCCAGTGCCACTGCGCCGGTAGCGGCCTTGTTTTCCATCATGACCAAGGTCGGACTGTATGCCATTTTGCGGGTGGTCACGCTGATGTTTGCCTGGGATGCCGACAGTGCCGATCTGGAGTTGCTGTTTGCCATTGCCTTGCTGACGCTGCTGCTGGGTGCTATCGGTGCCTTTGCCGCCAGCACCCTGCAACTGATGCTGGCCTGGCTGGTACTGGTGTCAGCGGGCACCTTGCTGGCCGGCATCAGCCTGGCGTCCGAGCAGTCGATCAGCGCCAGCCTCTACTACCTGCTGCACAGCACCTGGGGCATGGCCGGCATGTTCCTGCTGGCCGACCTGATTGCCCGCCAGCGTGGACGCCTGGCCGGCATGTTGCGCAGCGGGCCGCAACTGGTCACGCCGGTGCGGCTGGGCCTGCTGTTTTTTGTCGGGGCGATTGCCACCGCCGGGTTGCCGCCGTTTTCCGGCTTTATCGGCAAACTGGCGCTGCTGCAGTCGGCCAGCGGTTTGCAGGCCACGCTGTTCTGGAGTGCGGCCTTGCTGGGCAGCTTTATGGTGATCATGGCGCTAAGCCGGGCCGGCAGCTTGTTGTTCTGGCAGCAAAAAACCGGCGTGAATGATGCCGCTGCCCAGCCGCTAAGCGCCTTGTGTTTTGGCAGCGCACTGGCGCTAACGGCCACAGTAGTTGTTCTGGTGATAGCCGCTGCGCCGGTGCTGGCGTATTGCAGCGCAGCCGCCCAGCAACTGCTGGAGCCGGCACTTTATCTGCAACAGTTACCAGGAGGTCAGCCATGAGCACAAGGGGATGGCTGCAACAGCCGCTGCTGAGTCTGGTATTGCTGCTGGGCTGGCTGCTGCTGGTGGACGAATTTGCTTCGCCCGGCCACTGGCTATTCGGCGCACTGCTGGCGTTGGCGATTCCCCGGCTGGTTGGCCACTGGTGGCCACCGCTGCCTCGCATTGTTAGCTGGCCGGCGCTGTTGTTGTTTGTCTGGCGCAGTCTGGTTGATATTGTGCTGGGCAACCTGCAGGTGATGCGGCTGGCGCTGGGACCACAACGCAGCATACAACCGGTGTTTGTAACCTTTCACAGCGAACTGGACAACGAGCTGGCCATCTTCATGCTGATGGGTGCCATTTCGCTGGCACCCGGTTCGGTGTCCACTCACTTTAACCCGGCCGACAACAGCATCGAGGTGCATGCACTGCACTGCACCGATGAAGCACAACTGGTCGCCGATATTCGTGAACGCTATGAACAGCTGCTGAAAAAGGTATTTGCGCCATGTTAAACATCGTCATCTGGCTCAGCATGGGCATGATTGGGTTGGCATTTTGCCTGAACCTGATGCGGTTAATTCGCGGGCCATCCATTGCCGACCGGGTACTGGCGCTGGACACCCTGTACATCAACGGGCTGGCGGTGCTGGTGATTTTCGGTATCGCCATCGACAGCCGGGTGTTTTTCGAGGCCGCACTGCTGATTGCGCTGTTCGGCTTTTTCAGCACGGTGGTGATTAGCAAATACCTGCTGCGCGGCGACGTGATCGAATAGGAGAGTCGAGCATGCCTGTTTACCTGCAACTGGTGGTGGCGTTTTTTCTGCTCACCGGCAGTTTTTTTGCCCTGATGGGCTCCATTGGCCTGTGGCGCTTTAATGATTTTTTTATGCGCCTGCACGGCCCGGCCAAGGCCACCACTCTGGGTGTGGGCTGTGTGCTGATTGCGTCCATGCTGTATTTCAGCTTTACCACCGGCAGCCTGCGCCTGCACGAGCTGCTGGTGACGCTGTTTCTGGTGATCAGCGCACCGGTATCGGCCTATATGCTGTCGATTGCGGCCAAAAAGGAAGCGGGCCGGGAGCGCCGATAGTAGTGGAACGAGCGCTGAAATCCGGCACCTGACAAAGCATGATTATTTTATGAATTTTATTTGCAAGGGTTCTCAAGCGTGAATCGAACACTATAATGACGCTTCTTTGTCAAATCACGGCCCTAATGCCTTTGAGCGCAAGGAACGGCCGGTTTATGTCCGCATGGATCTGTTTTTTTAAAAGGA
>CAZMLX010000144.1:0-5708 GCA_964567275.1 uncultured Thiopseudomonas sp.
TCTGCGTTTTGCGTAGCAAAATCGCAGAATCCAGGGGCATCTTGCCCTGGTCAGAGCGTTTTTACAGCAAAGGCTGTTTTTGCGAGCAGGTTGGCAGTATGAAATTCCGACTTCTGGCACAATCCTGCCATCTTTTATGAGGAGCAGGACATGAGCAGGCAGGCTGAAGAACACCGTTTTACCACCCACGACAACGTAGAGCTGTTTTACCGGCGCTGGCCGGCGCAGGCCGACATCCGTAAAGGCGCCATTGTGCTGTTCCACCGTGGCCATGAGCACGGCGGGCGCATGGCGCATCTGGTGGACGAGCTTGATCTGCCGGATTTTGATGTCTATGCCTGGGATGCCCGTGGCCATGGCCGCTCGCCGGGCGAACGTGGGTATTCGCCGGGTTTTGGGCATTCCGTGCGGGACGTGCAAACCTTTGTGGACCATCTGGCCGAACGCTGGCAACTGGCGCAGGAAGAGATGGCTGTGGTGGCACAAAGCGTGGGGGCGGTACTGATTGCCAGCTGGGCGCACGACTATGCGCCCCGGGTGCGTTGCCTGTGTCTGGCCTCGCCAGCGTTCAAGGTCAAGCTCTATGTGCCCTTTGCCCGTACCGGTCTGGCGTTGCTGCAAAAGTTGCGTGGCAACTTTTTCGTCAACAGCTATGTCAAGTCACGGTTTCTGACCCATGACCCGCAGCGGCAGCAATCCTATGACGGCGACCCGCTGATCAGCCGGCCAATTTCGGTCAATATCCTGCTGGATTTGTACCGCTACTCGGAGCGGGTGGTGGCCGATGCCCAGGCCATTACCGTGCCGACCCAGTTGCTGATTTCCGGCGCCGACTGGGTTGTACATCAAACGCCACAGCACCGGTTTTTTGAGAATCTGGGATCGCACATCAAGGAACGTCACGTGCTGCCCGGTTTTTATCACGATACCCTGGGCGAGTTGAAGCGGGCGCAAGCGGTGGACAAAATGCGCAACTTCATCCTGCAACGCTTTGCCGAAGGCTGGAGCCGGCCGGATTTGCGCCAGGCCCACCGCAGTGGCGACACCTGCAAAGAAGCCCAGCAACTGGCCAGCCCTTTGCCGGCACTCAGCCTGCGTGGCCTGTACTGGACGGCCTACCGTGCCGGTTTGCGGCTGGCCGGTCTGTTTTCCACCGGTGTGGCGCTGGGGCATGCCACCGGCTTTGACTCCGGCAGCACGCTGGACTATGTCTACCGCAACCAGCCATCGGGCACCGGCTGGCTCGGGCGGCGCATGGATCGCCAGTATCTGGATGCGGTTGGCTGGCAGGGCATTCGCCAGCGCAAGCTGCATGTGGAAGAACTGTTGCGATCTGCGCTGCACCGGCTGGACGGAGAGGGCAGACCGCTGCGGGTACTGGATATTGCTGCCGGTCATGGCCGCTATGTGCTGGAGGCACTGGCGCAGGGGCCAAGGCCGGAGTCCGTACTGCTGCGTGATTTCAGCGAGTTGAATGTGCGCTCGGGCCGCACGCTGATTGCCGACAAACAGTTGCAGGACATTGCCCGCTTTGAGCAGGGCGATGCCTTTGCTGCCGACAGCCTGGCCGCCATTACACCCAAAGCTACCGTGGGGGTGGTGTCCGGCCTGTATGAGCTGTTTGCCGACAACGAGCTGCTGGAGCAATCGCTGTCGGGCATGGCGCAGGCGCTGGAGCCGGGTGGCTATCTGGTTTACACCGGCCAGCCCTGGCATCCGCAGCTGGAAATGATTGCCCGGGCGCTGACCAGTCACCGGGCCGGTCAGGCCTGGGTCATGCGCCGGCGCAGTCAGGCCGAGCTGGATCAGCTGGTGGCGGCGGCCGGTTTTGAAAAGCTGGAGCAGCGCATTGACCGCTGGGGCATTTTCACCGTGTCACTGGCGCGCAAAAAATGAAGCATGAACAACAACAGCCCTTGCCCTGGCGGCGGGGGCTGCTCTGGCTGTGCCTGCTGGGGCCGCTGTTTTTCCTCAGTTATGGCCTGGCCAACGGGCTGGCCGCTGCCCGTGGCGTGGAAACCAGTCTGGCTTACGGCTGGGAGGCTGAGTGGATTCCGTTCTGGCCATGGACCATAGTGCCCTACTGGTCGATCGATCTGCTGTACGGCCTGTCCTTTCTGTGTTTGCGCAGCAAGCGGGCAGTGGATGTCCATGCCTTGCGCTTGCTCACCGCACAGCTGCTGGCAGTGGGCTGTTTTATTCTGTTCCCGCTGCGCTTTTCATTGCAGCGGCCGGTGACCGAAGGGTTTTTCGGCCAGTGGTTTGCCGCACTGGAACTCTTTGATCAGCCCTTCAATCAGGCCCCTTCGCTGCATATTGCCTTGCTGGTGCTGATCTGGCTGCCGTTTGCCCGCTGTACCGCTAATTCCTGGCTGCGCTGGCTGGTGCACGGCTGGGCGCTGCTGATTGCGCTGTCGGTGGTGACCACCTGGCAGCATCATCTGTTTGATGTGCCGACCGGGCTGGCGCTGGGGTTGCTCTGTGTGTGGCTGTGGCCGCAGCAGGGCCGTGCGCCCTGGCGCAAAGGGCAGGATGCTGGTCACTGGCGGCTGGCCGGATTTTATGGCGCAGGGGCGCTGGCGGCACTGATGCTGGCCTGCCTGTATTGGCAAAGCGCCTGGCTCAGCGGCTGGCTGGCCCTGTCGCTGGCGCTGGTGGCCTGGAACTATGCCCATGCCGGCGCAGCCGGCTTCCAGAAACAGGAGGGCCGCTTGTCACTGGCGGCCTGGTGGCTGTTTTTGCCCTACCGGCTGGGTGCTCGCCTGAATGTCTGGTGCTGGACCCGCCAGCAGCCGGCAGCGGTGCAGATTACCGAACAGGTCTGGCTGGGGAGCATGCAGCCAAGACGTGCCTGGCTGGCGGCCCGATTTGACGGCTATTGCGACCTGACTGCCGAGTTTCATGTGCCGGCTGGCGACGGGCTTTACGCCGGCCATGCCTGGCTGGACCTGTGCCCGCCCGCTGCCGGCCAGATGCTGGCTGCCGCCCGCAGTATTGAACAGCTGCGCCAGCAACTGCAGGCTGATGGCCGTTTGCTGGTGGCCTGTGCACTGGGTTATTCACGCAGTGCGGCGGCGGTGGCCTGCTGGTTGTGCCTGACCGGGCAATGTCCGGACGCCGAAGCGGCACTGCAACGACTGCAAGATCGTGGACGCCGGGTGGTGCTGAGTACGGCCTTGCGCCAACAACTGGATGCCGCCGTGCATCACATCCGGCTGGAGCAGGGCGATGGCTAGCCGGGCAGCGGTACAGGCGCAGGCACTGGTGCGCCGGCTGACGGTGGCCTGGCTGTTGGCGGCGCTGGCGTTGTTGCAGGTGTTAATTGCCGGGTTGTTGTACCCGCATCAACCATCAAGCCTGATACGGCTAGTCGTGCTGGTGTCACTGCTGGCCGGTATCTATGCCCTGTTTATGGCGGTACGGGTGCTGATTGACCGGCGCATTTTTGCCGTCTGGGCCGCACGTTGGCAGCAGGATGACAGCCGCAAAATGGCCGACATGGCGGCGCTGGACGCCTGGCTGGTCCGCCATCGCTTGCAGGCGGGGGGCAAACGGCCCCTGCGCTCGCTGACAGCCCGCATCCGTGGCACGCTGGGTTTGCAACGTCACCTGCTGGCCGCCAGTCTGATCCAGAGCCTGTGCCTGCAGCTGATGCTGCTGGCCGGGTAGGCGGTGGTAAAAAACAAGATAACGATTACTCTTTGTCCGGCGCAGCCTTAGCCAAAAATGGCAAATTGGCACCAGCCTGGACAGCAAGTGCTACGAATACATCCGCAAGGGCAAGCAGTTGGGGGCCAACTATGCAACGCACCAGTGGGGCTTGAACTTTTCCTATTCGCCACGGGCCAATACCAGCCTGTATGGCGGGGTGACAGCCAGCCGCCGCAAATACGAGGTGGATCAGGCCAGCAGCAAGGACTGGTCGGCACGTGTTGGGGGGTATCAGGGTTTTGCTGGCCGTGCCGGATTGTTTGTTAACGCCCTGGCGATTTACCGTGAGACCCGCCACGACGCCTATGACTTTTTCCTCGGCGAGCAGCGCCGGGGTCGCCAGCAGCTGTACATTCTCAGCGCAGGAGCCAATGGCTGGCAATTGGCCGGGTTGACGCCGGAAACCCGCATGCGCCACAACATCAACCGCAGCAATATCGGCTTGGCGTTTGATTTTGAGCAAACCGGGGTGAGCCTGATGCTGAGGAAAAGTTTTTAAGAACAACCGTTCAGCGAATGCAGTGGGGCGTACAACAGGCGACAGCAGCCCGGCGCAGCCGGGCCACTCCCCCCAAACGACACGGTGTATCCGCAGGCAGGGCGAGGCCGGAGCAAAGCCTTGTTCCCGTGACGAAGCTTGCTTCGGTGCGGGAGCGCGAGCTTTGCGGAGTGCCTCACCCTGCCTGCCACACCGAAGCCAAAACAAACCGTGGATTCCGCATCTCCGCTACGCTCCGTGCGGAATGACGGGAAAGGTGCCCTGCGGCATGACGGGGGGAACGCAACACAGGAGGACAGGTGCACGCCACGCAGGGAAACGGGGAGTCACACACTCTGCATCTAACACAGCGACAGCAGCCCGGCACAGCCGGGCCATACCCACCACCCCATACGCGGTGCGTCAAGGGCCGGGTGAGACCTGCGAAAGCATCAGCGAGCGTGCCGAAGCGTGCTTCGGCACGGGAAGCGTAGCTTTACGCAAGCCTCACTCGGTCCGCCCCTCACCGCAAGACAAAAACTCAACTCAGTGACAGTCAAACACTTCGTCCAGTGTTTTGGCATCCAGAATGTTGTCGGTCCAGCACTCCAGCTCCTGCGCACCCGCCTGTTGCAGACGCCGCAAGGTGCTGTCGTCCAGCGGGCCAAAACGGCGGGTAAGCTGGCGTTGCAGTACCAGCAAGCTGCCTTGCTCACGACCTTCTTCACGACCCAGTTCCCGACCTTCGGCCAGGCCCTGTTGTTTCCATTGCTCAAACCAGGTTTCTACACGATCGGCTAGCATGGGGGGTATCTCCTGTACTTGGTGGATGGCGTTCAGATCAATGGTGATGCGGTTTAGGTGCAAAAAGCGTTTGAACCAGCGCACCATGACCTGGTCAATGCGCGCCCGCTGCGGGTGCTCGCGTACGGCGCGGGCCACATCCCAGGCCACGCGCTGCATGGCCTCGGCAGTCATGGCGTTTTCGACATTAAACACCAGCTGTAGCAGGTTGTCATGGCCGTCCTGTGCCGTTGGCAGGCAGCTTTGGACATCGACCAGGTGGTAGTTGAGCTGCGGTTGATAGGGCTGCAAAAACGCCGGTACCGGTTGCAGCATGTCGAGCATGCCGGTGGGTGGCGTCCAGCGGGCTTTACCGTTGTAGAGCACCACCGGAAACACTGCCGGCAGTTTTTGGCCGGATGGCAGTTTCTTGTGTTTGAGCAGCTGGTGATAAAAGGCCGCGCTGTACAGCAGCATGCGCAGCGGCATGCCGGCGTCCACGCTGGACTGAAACTCCAGCAGGATGTACAGATACAGGGTTTGCGTGTGTCCGCTGTTGTCCGGCCTGAACTGCACCGACCAGACTACGTCTTCGATTTTTTCCTCGAATAGCGGGGTGATGTAATGGCCCGGCTCGTTGTTGAGCGTGCGGTAGTCAAGCAGACGGCTGATGCTGTGCGGTACAAAGCCGTCCAGCAGTGCCTCGACAAATTCCGGGTGGCTGAACAGTGCCTTG
>CAZMLX010000145.1:0-5695 GCA_964567275.1 uncultured Thiopseudomonas sp.
TCGAATCCAATTGTGCCTACCAAATACGCATTCATGATGTTGGTGAATGCTTCAAAGCCCCGGTTTACGGGGCTTTGTCGTTTCCGGGACACCGATTCAGTTCATCCCTTGCGATGCTGGTCGACGCACAGTGTTGTAATAAATGTTGTGATTTGGCACGTTTGTCAAAACTGATCCCAACAGCAGAGAGGTGGCTGTGACCCGCTCAAGGGTACAGGGCCGGAAAAGCTGCTTTACCCCAAAGCACTGACGAAAATGCGGCAGGGGAGCTGCCCCGCTTGCCAGCATCATCCGGCCGTTAAAAAACGGACAGCACTCAGGCTCCGGACTGCTGGTTTTGTCGCAGCAGTTCGGTAATTTTTCCGGCAGGCAGGGGACGGCTGTACAGATAGCCTTGCAAGAAGTGGCAGCCCATCTGTTGCAGGATGTGCTCTTGTGGCGAGGTCTCGACACCTTCTGCCACTACAAGCAGGTCTAGTTTGTCTGCCAGCAAAATCAGCGACTCGATAATGATGCTTTCGCGTGCTTGCGCATTACCAAGGTGGCGGGTGAAGTCCCGGTCGATTTTCAGGCCGTCCAGCGGGAAGGTGCGCAGGTGGGTAAGGGATGACCAGCCGGTACCAAAGTCATCCAGCAGGATTTTGAAACCTTGTTCGCGCAGCCGGCGCAAGTGTTCGCAGGTGAGTTCCTTGCGGTCAAGCAGCATGCGTTCGGTCAGTTCCAGAATGATGTGGTGCGGATCGCATTCGGTAACCCGCAGGCATTCCTGGACCATTTGCTCAAAGTGTTCATGCTGGAAGTGGCGATCGGCCATGTTGATGGACATCATGATGTTGCCAAGGCCGGCACGCACCCATTGGACCTGCTGGCGGCAGGCTGTTTCCATCACCCAGCTGGTGATCTGGCTCATCAGGTTGAGGTCTTCGGCAACCGGCAAGAAGCTGTCGGGCGCCTGCCAGCCCAGGTCGCCCCGGTTCCAGCGCAGCAGGGCTTCCACCCCCTTTATCTGGCGGGTGGAGGCATCGAGAATGGGCTGGTAGTGAAGCTCAAACTCGTTATGTTCAACAGCCTTGTAAAGGGCGTGCTCCAGGGCAATCCGCTGTCGGGACTGCTGGTTCATGGCGCCGGTGTAGAGTTTGACGTTGTTGCGGCCGGTACCTTTGGCCTGGTACATGGCGGCGTCCGCCATGCCCAGCAGTTCCTCGCTGTTCTGGCTGTCATCGGGGTACAGACTGATGCCGATGGTGCAGCTGATCTGCAGATCATGGTTCATGCAATGGAGTGGCTGCTTGAGTGACTCCAGCAGCTGTTTGCTGATCTGCATGGCCTGGCTGGGCATCCTGATGTCACGCAACAAGGCGACAAATTCATCACCTCCCTGACGGGCCAGGGTGTCTTGCGGGCGCAGGATGTCCTTGAAGCGTTGACTGACGATGTTAAGCACGTCATCACCGGCGGCATGCCCGAGGCTGTCATTGATGCGCTTGAAAAAATCCAGGTCAATAAACAGGACTGCCAGCATTTCGTTATTGTGCCGGGCCTGGGTAATGGCCATGTCAAGCCGGTCTTCGAAGAGCCGCCGGTTGGGCAGGCCGGTCAGGGCATCGTAATAGGCAAGCCGGCGAATCTCTTCCTCGTTCTTTTTCTGAACGGAGATGTCGTCGAACAGTGCCGCATAGTGGGTCGGATTGCCTTGCGGGTCGGTCAGGGTAGTGATGGTCAGCAGCTCGGGAAAGGCTTCGCCGCTTTTACGCCGGTTCCAGATTTCGCCCTGCCAGCTGCCCTTTTCTTTGATGTGTTCCCACATGGCCTGGTAAAAATCTGCACCATGCTGGCCAGAGCTGAGCAATGCGGGTGACTGGCCTATGGCTTCTTCGGCGCTATAGCCGGTCAGGCGGGTAAAGGCCGGGTTGACGAAAACAATGCGGTTGTTCATGTCGGCAACCAGAATGCCTTCCAGCGACGATTCGATGACTTGCTCGGCCAGACACAGCTGGTGCCGGGAAATGCTGAGTGCCTCGTCACGCTCCTGGAGTGCGGCTTGCAATTCATGGACATAGGACAGCTCCATGCTGCCCAGAATATCGCTAAAGCTGACCAGCCCTACCAGTTCGCCCTTGGTGTCTGTCACGCCAATGTGGCGGAAACCTTCGTGAATCAGCAGGTTGCGTACCTGGTAAAGGCTGCTGTTCTGGGCTACGCACACCAGCGGCCGGCTGGCTATGTCGCCGGCCCTGAGAGCTGGATCGGCTCCGCCGGCGATATAGCGGACCATGTCCCGCTCGCTGATAATACCCAGGCCACGGTCGTCGTAATCAATGACCACAGCATCGACGGCGGCATCACGCATCAGCCGGGTCACCTCGGCAGGAGTGGCCTGGTGGGGCAGGCGCTGCAATCCCTGGTGCAGTACGGTGTCCAGGGTGCGCAAATGCAGATAGTGCTCGATGCCCTGGTTAATGATTACATCGGATTGTGAAACCACGCCGCAATACTGATTGTCACCGTCAACCACCACGTAGTGGCGGATTCGCTCTTTGCGAAACTGCATGGCCAGCTCTTTGAGGCTCATGTCGGCCGGCACGGTTTTAACCGGTGAGCTCATCACTGTACTGACCGGCTGGTTCAGGCAGGCGGGGTCGTCCAGATCCAGTTTCAGGCTGTCACGCTCGGTCCAGATGCCGGTCAGAACGCCATGGTCGATAATCAGGGTGGAGCTCACCTTGTGATGGCTCATTTTTCTTGCCACATCCTGCAGCGGAGTGGTTGATGGACACTGCAGTATGTCCCGGCAGGCTATCTGGCCAACAAGGATGTCGGGCTGTTCCGGTAACGGGTTGGAAACCCCCAGAGGCTGTGGACTGGAAAGTGACCTGGGGTCAAAGGAGATCCTTTTCACTCGAAACTCCGGGTGCGGGCGCAGGGCAAGCCTTGGACAATAAAATGGCGATTATACAGTACATATCAGTATGACATCACGCTTTTGGTGGCCAGACGGCATATTTATTTTGGCCAAAGAGTGACTGCCATGGGGTTTTTTCGGGGTTTGGCGGGTAATCACAAACAGGGCAAGTTTACCGCCGGGCCAAATTTGACGGTGTCATTGACCGGGTCCATGTATGATGCCGCCAACAGATTTTTTGTCCGGTGGCGGTTGGGTTGCCGGACGATAACCAGGACTGGCTGATGAATGCGCTTCTGATTTGCTCCGGCGGCTTTGACTCTGTCACGCTCGCTTACCGCCTGCACGCCGAAAACCGGCTGGCGGCGTTGTTGTGTTTTGATTATGGCCAGCGCCATAAAAAGGAAATTCATGCTGCCCGCCTGTGTGCGCAGCAGCTGGATGTGCCTTTTATCCTGCTCGATATCAGCAGTATTGGCCGGCAGCTGTCGGGCTCGGCGCTGACCGATGACATCGAGGTGCCCCATGGTGCCTACAGCGCAGACACCATGCAGCTGACGGTGGTGCCAAATCGCAATGCCATCATGCTGGCCATCGCCTTTGGCGTGGCGGCGGCCCGTCAGCTGGATACCGTGGCCATCGCCGTGCATGGCGGTGACCACTTTGTGTATGCCGACTGCAGGCCGGAATTTATTGACGCCATGGCCGCCATGCAGCAGCTGGCTTTGGCCGACCAGAGCGCCGTGCAGCTGTTTGCACCCTATGTCAAAGCGGACAAAACCGCCATCGCCCGCGATGCCGCCCGCTATGATGTGCCGGTTGCCGATACCTGGTCCTGTTACGAGGGTGGCGAGTTGCACTGTGGCCGCTGTGGCACCTGCCTGGAGCGGATTGAGGCATTAAAATTGGCCGGCGTAACGGATCCGACCCGATATGCGCACGGGGAGGTTTGAGCATGTATCACATCAGCAAGGAATTTCATTTCAGCGCCTCCCATCAGCTGCTCAATATGCCCGACGGCCATCCCTGTGCCCGTTTGCACGGCCACAACTATGTGGTACGTCTGGAACTGGCCAGCGAACAGCTGGATGAATACGGCTTTGTGGTGGATTACACCGCACTCAAACCGTTCAAGGACTATATCGACGAGCAGCTGGACCACCGCCATCTCAACGAGGTGCTGGGCAGCGACCGGCCTACCGCCGAGCTGCTGGCCCGCCACCTGTATGACTGGGCCAGGCCACGCTGGCCGCAGGTATGTGCGGTGGCAGGCCATGGATGCCGCCGCCATTATGCAGCAGGTCAGCCGGCTCAGTGGCAACGCACCGCTGTTGATTACCCTGTCGGGCGGCAACCCCGCCTTGCAGCCGCTGGCGCCGCTGTTGCAGCTGGGCAAACAGCAAGGCTACCGCTTTGCCATGGAAACCCAGGGCAGCAAGGCGCAGGCCTGGTTTGACCAGCTGGACTATCTGACCCTCAGCCCCAAACCGCCTTCATCCGGTATGCGCTTTGTTGCCGAACGTCTGCGCGAGTGTGTGCAGGCTGCTGGTGCGGACACGCAGGTGCAGTTGAAACTGGTGATTGCCGATGAGCAGGACTACCAGTGGGCCAGACAGCTGGCAGCCGACTTTGCCGGGTTGCCGCTGTGCCTGCAGCCTTGCAACCTGCAGGCCGCCACCCCGCAACAACCGGAGCGCCTCACCGATCTGGAACAGCTCAATGCCCGCTACCGCTGGCTGGTGCAGCGCATCAGCGAAGACCGCTGGTTTGATGCACGAGTTTTGCCCCAGCTGCATGTGCTGGTGTGGAACAACGAACGGGGCGTCTGAAAGGCATAGGCACAAAGACCGCCTGAACACCCCCTTCGCACCTGCAGTGCAAAAATCCCAACCGCCATGGATTCCGCGACTTCACTGCGTTACGCGCGGAATGACGGTGGTTTCATTGTGTTACTTGCGGAATGATGGTGGTTTCACTGCGTTACGTTCGGAATGAGGGGGGCGCTGTATTACGCACGGCATGACAGACGTTTCACTGCGTTTTACATGGAGTGACAGGCGTTTCACTGCGTTTTGTTACTGCAAGCGACAGCAGCCCGGCAACGCCGGGCCAAATCCTTCCGCTCGCACCAGGGTTATTGGCAGGTGGTCAGGGCCGTAGCAAAGCATCAGCCCCGTGCCGAAGCTTGCTTCGGTGCGGGAGCGTCGCTTTGCGTAGTGTCCTGATCACCGTCCCTCATCCCTGCAGTGCAAAAAACAACCGCCATGGATTCCGCGACTTCACTGCGTTACGCGCGGAATGACGGTGGTTTCATTGTGTTACTTGCGGAATGATGGTGGTTTCACTGCGTTACGTTCGGAATGAGGGGGGCGCTGTATTACGCACGGCATGACAGACGTTTCACTGCGTTTTACATGGAGTGACAGGCGTTTCACTGCGTTTTGTTACTGCAAGCGACAGCAGCCCGGCAACGCCGGGCCAAATCCTTCCGCTCGCACCAGGGTTATTGGCAGGTGGTCAGGGCCGTAGCAAAGCATCAGCCCCGTGCCGAAGCTTGCTTCGGTGCGGGAGCGTCGCTTTGCGTAGTGCCTTGACCACCTGCCCACACCACCCACAGTGCAAAAACCTACCCCCCCAGATAGGCTCGCCGCACATCCTCATTGACCAGCAGGTTGGCCCCGCTGTCTTCCAGCACAATGCGGCCATGCTCCATCACGTAGCCACGATCGGCCAGCTTGAGCGCCTGGTTGGCGTTTTGCTCAACCAGAAACACGGTGACGCCGGCTTCACGCA
>CAZMLX010000146.1:0-5690 GCA_964567275.1 uncultured Thiopseudomonas sp.
TTTTTCTTTGTAGCGGGTGCTGTACGCATTGAAGTCAACGGTCACGCTTTGGTCGTCAGCAATTGGGTGAACGTAGTTGACGTTCAGGTATTGCTTCTTGGCTTTTTCGCGATTTACACCTTTATGGCCCAGATCAGCATCTGAGTAGTAGTAAGCGGCGCTCAGATCGTCGGTGAAATTGTAGCGAGCACCGGCAAGGTCGATGGAGCGCAGCAGGCCGCCGTTGGCGCTGTCACGACCAGTCTGGTCCAGAGCATTGATGGCGGTGAAGTGACCAGCATGCAGGACCAAACCGTCGATTTCCTCACTGGTAACCAGGAAGCCGGTGGTGCTTTCTGGCAGCAGGCGGGCATCGTCCATGGACAGAACAGGCAAGTCCACAAACTGCTCACCGTACTTCAGGGTGGTATTGGAGATGCGAGCTTTGATGGCACCGCCTACTTCACCATAGGTGGTTTCTGGCTTGCCGTTATCACGGGTCGGGAACTGGCTGTTGCCGTTGCGGCCACGGCCACCGTCGATGCGGATACCGGTCATGCCAAATGCGTCAACACCAAAGCCTACGGTGCCCTGGGTGAAGCCGGACTCGTAGATGGCTTTCAGGCCCAGGCCCAGGTCTTCGCTGTAGCCTTTGCCTTTGCCATTGTTATTGCTTTCACCGTTACGGAAGTCACGGTTGAAGTACAGGGTGCGGGTGTGCAGGTCCAGTTTGCTGTCTTCGACGAAACCGTTGGACTCGGACTGCTGGCTGGCAACGGCCATCTGGGTGCTGGCAGCAGCAACGGCGAAGGCAATGGCGCTCCACTTCAGTGTTTTCATGGATTTACTCCTGATGTATTAATCGGTTGGTTCCAGTCGGTCGTAGCCGACAGGTGTTATAAAAATCGGTCGCAAGCATACCTAAGTTGTAGAGGTTTGGCGAGGCGGGCCGGGGCGTTATTCAGGTTTTATTCAGAAAAACTGCAGCGGACAGTGAACTTTTCCGCAAATAACTGCCGACAGGATGCCTGGATCAGACAGTGCTGTAGATGGACATTAAAAAAGCCCCTGATGCCAGGGCGTCAGGGGCTTTGATAATGGAGGCCGAGGCCGGAATCGAACCGGCATAGACGGATTTGCAATCCGCTGCATGAGCCACTCTGCCACCCGGCCTGAACAAAAACGCCGCTATCTGTAAAGCGGCGGTTTCGCTATAAAACTGGAGCGGGAAACGAGACTCGAACTCGCGACCCCAACCTTGGCAAGGTTGTGCTCTACCAACTGAGCTATTCCCGCTTGTCTTGGTGACGGGTGTGCATTCTAGGGATTTTTTTTCCTTTGTCAAGCGCAGCCGGGTGAAAATGTCGCTCAGCCGCCGTTCAGATGCGAGCGGGCCGCCATCAGGTATTGCAGCATCGACCAGAGTGTTAGCGCTGCCGAGATAAACAGCAATACATAACCAATGATCACCAGCCAGGTAAAGCCGGGTGGCTGTGACAGCAGGGTCAGCAGGGCGGCCATCTGGGCGGCGGTTTTCCACTTGCCCAGGCTGGACACGGCGACGGTGCCGCGGGCACCCATTTCCGCCATCCATTCACGCAGCGCCGAGACCAGAATCTCGCGACAGATGATGACCAGTGCCGGCAGGGTCATCAGCAGGTTGTGGTGGGTTTGGGCCAGCAGCACCAGTGCCACCGCCACCAGCAGTTTGTCGGCAACCGGATCAAGAAACGCGCCAAAGGGAGTGCTCTGGTTCCAGCGGCGGGCCAGATAGCCATCGAGCCAGTCGGTGGCGCTGGCCAGGGCGAAAATGCCGCAGGCAACCCAGTAGTGGCCCTGAAACGGCAGCAGGTATACCAGTACCAGCACGGGAATCAGGGCAACGCGCAGTGAGGTCAGGATGTTGGGGATGTTCATGGCAGCTCTGGCTTGTGGGTTAGTCCGGGTGCAGGGCCTGGTAGATGGTTTCGGCCAGGGTGGTGCTGATGCCGGGGGTTTTGGCGATTTCATCAATGCTGGCGCGGGACAGTTCCTGCAGACCGCCGAAGTAGTTTAGCAGTTCGCGGCGGCGTTTTGGCCCCACGCCGGCAATTCCTTCCAGTGTCGAGGTGCGGCGGGTTTTGCCACGACGGGCGCGGTGGCCGGTAATGGCAAAACGGTGGGCTTCGTCACGCACCTGCTGGATCAGGTGTAGGGCGGGCGAGTGTTCGTCCAGCTCCAGGATGGTGTCGCTATCATTGAGAAACAGGGTTTCCATGCCGGCCTTGCGGGTGACGCCCTTGGCCACGCCAATCAGGATGATGCCGCCAATGGCAAGTTCATCCAGCACCTCGCGAGCCATTTGCAGTTGGCCCTTGCCACCGTCGATCAGCAGCACGTCGGGCAACTGGCCTTCGCCGTCTTTATGGTTGCCAAAACGCCGGCTTAGTGCCTGGTGCATGGCGGCGTAGTCGTCGCCGGGGGTAATGCCGCTGATGTTGAAACGGCGATAGTCGTTTTTGCGCGCCCCTTCACGGCCAAATACCACGCAGGACGCCACGGTGGCCTCGCCCATGGTGTGGCTGATGTCGAAACATTCAATGCGCTCCAGGCTGGTGTCGCCGTCCACATCCAGCGCTTCGGCCAGGGCGGCAAAGCGCTGCCCGATCTGGCTGTGGCTGCTCAGCCGTGCCTGCAAACCCTGTTCGGCATTGGTGACGGCCAGCCGCTGCCAGCGGGCACGGGTGCCGCGTACCTGTTGACTGATGGACAGGCTTTTGCCATGCAGCTGACCAAAGGCACCGGCCAGCAGCGCCAGATCAGGGTGGTTCTGGTTGACGATCAGCTCGTCCGGCAAATCCTGGGTGCGGCCCGACAAATAATATTGCCCAAGAAAGGCATTGAGGATGTCGGCGCTGTCCTGCTCGATGGCGGTTTTCGGAAAGTGGTTTTTACCGCCCAGTACCCGGCCGTCACGGACATTGAGGATATGTACACAGGCCCCACCCGGCAGGCTGAACGCGGCAATTACATCGACATTGCCGTGGCCGCCTTCCATGCTTTGCTGGTCCTGTACGCGGCGGATCAGGCTGATCTGGTCGCGGTACTGGGCGGCCTGTTCAAACTCCAGCACCGCCGATGCCTGTTCCATGCGCTGGCCCAGTTCACGGGTCAGATAATCGCTGCGGCCTTCCAGGAATAGGCTGGACAGGCGTACGTCCTCGGCATATTCGGTGGGGCCAACCAGCCCGACGCAGGGTGCCTTGCAGCGTTTGATCTGGTATTGCAGGCAGGGGCGGCTGCGGTTGCTGTAAAAACTGTTGCTGCACTGGCGCACCTGAAAGGCTTTTTGCAGCAGCGCCAGGCTCTCACGAATGGCGCCGGCGCTGGGGTAGGGGCCAAAGTAGCGGCCTTTACCCTTTTTTTGACCCCGTTCGATGCTTAAAGCGGGAAATTCGTCATTGCTCAGCAGTACATAGGGGTAGGATTTGTCGTCCCGCAGCAGGATGTTATAGGGCGGTCGCCACTCCTTGATCAGTGTCTGCTCCAGCAGCAGGGCTTCAGTTTCACTGGGGGTGATGGTGGTTTCCAGCTGGGCGATTTTGGCCACCAGTGCGGCGGTTTTGGGTGCCAGTTGCTTGCTTTTGAAGTAGCTGGTCAGCCGGTTTTTCAGGTTTTTGGCCTTGCCCACATAGAGCAGCCGGCCTTCGGCGTCGAACATGCGGTAGACGCCCGGGTGGCGGGTGCAGTGCTGGAGGAAGTCGTCGGCGTTGAAGGTGGTCATGGTGTTTGGTTTTTTCTATGGCTGGACTAAGTGCGGGCGCACCGGTGCATGGATTCCGCAAACACGCCGCAAGTACATCCTTGTAGGCTCTGCAACGCCATCCTTGGCGTTGCAAGGTTTGCTACACCCATGCACCGGCGCTGCTCTGGGCATTGATGTGTCGGCAAAGCAGATGCTGTGTGCGCTGGCCCGCCATGTGTGGGGGGGAGATGGGGCAGTTTACCGGATTCGGGCGGTAGTTGCGGGTGCAGTATGGCGTGGCAGGCGCTATAATCACGCATTTTCAGGCAAGACGGCAGTTATGCAACTGGTTCGTGGTTTACATAATGTGCATGCGGCTCCGGCCGGATGTGTGGCTACCATCGGGAATTTCGATGGGGTTCACCGTGCCCACCAGAAAATTTTACAGCGGTTGCGCCAGAGGGGGGAGGCGCTGGGCTTGCCCAGTTGCGTGATTATTTTTGAGCCGCAGCCGATGGAATATTTCCGTCCCGATGATGCGCCGGTGCGGTTGACCCGCTTGCGTGACAAGCTGGAGCTGTTTGCCGCTGCCGGGGTGGACCAGGTGCTGTGTGTGGCCTTTAACCGGCGTTTGCAACAGCTCAGTGCCGGCGAGTTTGTCCGCCGGGTGCTGGTGCAGGCGTTGAACGTCAAGCATCTTCAGGTAGGCGATGATTTCCGCTTTGGCTGTGACCGGCGTGGTGATTTTGCTTTTTTGCAGCAGGCGGGTGCAGAGCTGGGCTTTAGCGTGGAGCCCACCCAGACCGTGACGCTGGCGGGCCAGCGGGTGAGCAGTACGCTGATCCGGGAAAAGCTGGCAACGGGCGACTTTGCAGGTGCCGAGCAGTTGCTGGGCCGTCCTTATAGTATTAGCGGCCGGGTGTTGCATGGCCAGAAGCTGGGCCGCCAGCTGGGCGTGCCAACTGCCAATATCCAGCTTAAGCGTCGTCATGCGCCGTTGCAGGGTGTGTACTTTGTCTCTGTGCGGCTGGCCGATGGACGTGTAGTGCCGGGCGTGGCCAATATCGGTATGCGGCCGACGGTGGAGCAGCAGAATGAAATTGCCCACCTGGAAGTGCATTTGCTGGATTTTGCTGAAGATGTATATGGGCAGCGGATGGCGGTGACCTTTCATCGCAAGCTGCGCGATGAGCAGAAGTTTGATTCGCTGGATGCGCTGCGCACGGCGATAGAGAAGGATATTGAGCGGGCGCGGGCGTTTTGGCTCGCTGCTGCGTTGTAGTTTTGCTGTTGCCCGGTGTGTGTGGCTGGCTGGACGCTATGCTGCGGCTGCGCTCCCGCACTGAAGCAAGCTTCAGCACGGGGCTAATGCCTGGCACAGCGTCCAGCCAGCACGAAACTGCGCAGCGCCGGGGAGAGAATGGCCCGACTTGGTCGGGCTGCTGACGCTTGTGAAGGTTGGGCGGCAGCGTTTTGAAAGAATTTAGAGACGGGCTGAGAGCGCTCGTACACAAGGAAACACTGAACACATGGGCTGGCTCGAAATGAAGCTGCCCAGCAGGCTTGTCATGCTGCGCGTAGTCGCAGCATCCATGGATTCTGCGACTCGCTATGCTCGCGCAGAATGACGTGGTGTAGTTTTATTCAGCGTTTCCATAAAAAACATGTAGATCACCAAAATAGACCCAATCACCATGACCGACTATAAACCTACGTTAAACCTGCCTGAAACCGAATTCCCCATGCGTGGCGGCTTGCCGGCGCGTGAGCCGCAGACGCTGGCGTATTGGGACAGCATCAACCTGTACCAGAAGATGCGTGAGCAGGGCAAAGGCCGTCCGCTGTTTGTGTTGCATGATGGCCCTCCCTATGCCAACGGCGATATTCACATTGGTCATGCGGTCAACAAGGTAATCAAGGACATCATCGTGCGCAGCAAGACGCTGTCCGGTTTTGATGCGCCCTATGTGCCGGGCTGGGACTGTCA
>CAZMLX010000147.1:0-5630 GCA_964567275.1 uncultured Thiopseudomonas sp.
GGCGCCACCGGGCCGCTGGTGGCGGCGTTTATCAAACAAAAACATGCGGACCAGCGCCAGACTTCGGTGGCTACCTTTGCTGCCACCATGGTGCTGCAGCATGCGCCCAAGGCGGTGGTCTATGGCGCTGCCGGTTTTGTGTTCAGCGAGTGGCTGGGGCTGGTGGCCCTGATGATATTGGCCGGCGCACTAGGCACCCGGCTTGGGCTGATGCAGCTGGCCCGGCTGACTGACCGGCGTTTTACCCTGCTGTTCAATACCGTGCTGACGCTGCTGTGCCTGCGCTTGCTGTGGCAGGCGGCCATGGCGCTGTGGGGTGGCTGAAGCGGAGATTGCCGTTGCCCCCAGTCTGCGGGTAGGTAACAATACCCCGCCTTTATCAGTACACAGGAGCCGGTTGTGGCGGAACATTATCTCTGGATCAAACAGTTTCACATGGGCATGGCCTATCTGACGGTGGTGCTGTTTGTCATGCGCGGGCTGTACCGGCTGCTGGCCGGAGAGCGGGTGCACGCCGGGTTGCGCAAGGCAACCGACCGTATCAGCTATGGTGTGGACAGCTTGTTGCTGCTGATGGCGATTTTGTTGCTGGTTATTTTGCAGTTGAACCCGGTCACCACCGCCTGGCTGTCAAGCAAGCTGGGCTTGCTGGTGGCCTATGTCATTCTGGGGGTGTTTGCCTTTCGTAACCGCTTGCCACTGGCGGCACGCTGGCTTTGTTTCGGGCTGGCGATCGGTTGTTGGTGGCTGATGTACCAGTGTGCACGGCAGCATCAGCCGGTATGGAGCATGACGCTGTTTTGATGGAGGTCACCCGGTCAGACCGGGTGACGACCACCGTTGTGCAGGAGACGTCCAGATTGCGGCGCACCGGTCATGAAGTGCCGCCGGTGCCAGCATGGACGGACTACTCGGGCTTGAGCATGTCCTGCGGGCGTACCCACTGGCTGAACTGCTCGTCGGTTACCAGTTCTAGCTCAATCGCCGCCTGACGCAGCGTCTTGTTTTCCTCGTAGGCTTTCTTGGCGATTTTTGCTGCGTTGTCGTAGCCGATATGGCGGTTGAGGGCAGTGACCAGCATCAGGCCGTTTTCCAGATGGGCGGCCATTTGCTGCTCGTTGGCACTCATGCCGGCTATGCAGTGTTCCTGAAAGTTGACGCAGCCATCGGCCAGCAGGCGGATGGATTCCAGCAGGTTGTGCACAATCACCGGCTTGAACACGTTGAGCTGCAAATGCCCCTGACTGGCAGCCATGCTGACGGTGGTGTCGTTGCCGATCACCTGGCAGGCCAGCATCGACAGCGCCTCGCACTGGGTCGGGTTGACCTTGCCCGGCATGATCGAGCTGCCCGGCTCGTTGGCCGGCAACAGCACCTCGGCAAAGCCGGCACGCGGGCCGGAGCCGAGCAAACGCAGGTCGTTGGCCAGTTTCATCAGCACTACGGCCAGGGTTTTCAGTGCACCGGACAGGATCACCAGACGCTCATGGCCGGCCAATGCGGCAAACTTGTTGGGCGCACTGGTCAGCGGCAGGCCGGTTTGATCCGCCAGTGCGGCGGCGACTTTTTCGGCGAATTGCGGATGGCTGTTGAGGCCGGTGCCCACTGCCGTGCCGCCCTGGGCAATCTGGCAGATGGCCGGCAGACTGTTTTCAATGGCATCACGGGCGTAATCCAGCTGGGCAACAAAGGCCGACAACTCCTGGCCAAAGGTGACCGGTGTGGCATCCATCATGTGGGTGCGGCCGGTTTTCACCAGATCCCTATAGCGTTGTGACTGGGCATGCAGCCCGTTGCGCAGGGTCTGGATACCGGGCAACAGCTGGTTATTGACGGCCTGCAACACGGCAATGTACATGGCGGTGGGGAAGCTGTCGTTGGAGCTTTGCGCACGGTTGACATGGTCGTTGGGGTGCACCGGCGACTTGCCGCCACGGCCTTGTCCGGCGATTTCGTTGGCGCGTCCGGCAATCACTTCGTTGACGTTCATGTTGCTCTGGGTGCCGCTGCCGGTTTGCCAGACGACCAGCGGGAAATGGGCGTCCAGCTGGCCGCTGATCACCTCGTCGGCGGCCTGCTCAATCAGGCTGGCCAGCTCCTGCGGCAGCTCGCCCAGTTCGGCGTTGACTTTGGCGGCGGCTTTTTTCACCTGTGCCAGCGCATGCACCACCGCCAGCGGCATCTGCTGGCCGCCAATTACAAAGTTTTGTTTGGAGCGCTGGGTCTGTGCGCCCCAGTAAGCTTCTGCGGGGACTTCAATGGCGCCCATGCTGTCGGTTTCGGTGCGGGTAGTCATGTGTTTCTCCTGCAAGTGGTCAGTCAGTCGCGGTCTTTGCGTTCGGCGGCGTCCAGCTCGGCATTGCGCTCTTTCATCCGTTGCAGGGCATCAGGATCAATCGGCATTTTATGAGCGGTGTCACGCAGCAATAACAGGCTGCCGACAATGCTGCCCAGCGCAGCGGCGATCACCAGCCAGATATACCAGGGCATGAGCAGGACTCCGTAACAGGGAAAGCCCAACTATACACAGCTGGCTGGCAGATGCCATGTACGCTGTACAAGAACAAGATAGTAACGATTATTATTCGCAAATAATAGGGGGTAATAAACCATGGGTGTGACGTCATGGAAGACACTGGGTACAATATTGCCTTTTCCACACCAGAGAGCATGCCCATGAACAGCCCCATTGTTGTTGCCCTTGATTTCCCCGGTTTCGAGCAGGCCATGGCCATGGCCCGCCAGCTCAATCCGCAGGATTGCCGGGTCAAGGTTGGCAAGGAGCTGTTTACCCGCTGCGGGCCGCAGGTGGTGGATGCCCTGCATCAGCTGGGTTTTGAGGTGTTTCTGGATTTGAAATTCCACGACATTCCCAACACCACTGCCATGGCGGTGAAAGCAGCGGCGGAAATGGGCGTATGGATGGTCAACGTGCACTGCTCGGGCGGGCTGAAAATGATGGCGGCCTGCCGCGAGGTGCTGGAGCAGCATCAGGGTGCCAGGCCGCTGCTGATTGGCGTGACCGTGCTGACCAGCATGGAGCAGGGCGATCTGGCCGGTATCGGGCTGGATGTAGCGCCGCAGGAGCAGGTATTGCGGCTGGCGACGCTGGCCGAGCAGGCCGGCCTGGACGGGCTGGTGTGTTCCGCCCAGGAGGCGCAGGCACTCAAGCGGCAATGGCCGGCTGGCCGGCTGGTAACGCCGGGCATCCGGCCTGCCGGTAGTGCCAGTGATGACCAGAAACGTATTTTGACGCCGGCCCAGGCGATGCAGGCCGGTTCCGACTATCTGGTCATTGGCCGCCCGGTGACCCGTGCCGACGATCCTGCCGCTGCCGTGCGGGATATTCTGGCCAGCTTGTAGGCTGCGCCTCTTTTGACTGGATGCTGCGACTGCGCGCAGCATGACGGAATCCACCGTCATTCTGCGCTTTCCCGGCACAGTGGCCTGCGTTTTGCACAGAAAAATCGCCGCCCGCTGTCATTCTGCGTTTTGCGCAGCAAAATCGCAGAATCCATAGAAGTGTCATGTAGCACAGGACGTGACAATCATCCGGCAGGGAGCATTAACCACTCACCGTAAAGAGGTTTGCCATGCCCCTGATGCTGGTCCGCAACGACATCACCCTTATGGCGGTAGACGCCATTGTCAATGCCGCCAATACCTCGCTGGCGCAGGGTGGGGGTGTTTGTGGTGCCATCTTTACCGCTGCCGGCGCGGACAGTATGCAAAATGCCTGTTCGCAGCTGGCACCCATCCAGACCGGCGAAGCCGTTATTACTCCCGGTTTTAATTTGCCGGCGCGGTATGTGATTCACACCGCCGGCCCCGTTTATGACCAGCACAGCCCACAACAGGCAGAACAGCTACTGCGCAGCGCCTACACCAGCAGCCTGCAACGGGCGCTGGAGCTGGGCTGTGCCAGTATTGCCTTCCCGCTGATTTCGTCCGGTATCTACGGTTATCCCAAAGAGCAGGCGCTGACGGTGGCCTGTGATGCCATTCGCCAGTTTTTGCGTCCGCTGGACGACGAGCTGGAGGTGCATCTGGTGCTGTTTGAGGGGTTTGCCTTGAACCCTGCCTTGCTGGATGAAGTAAGCCGTTTTGTTGATCAGCACAGCGTGGTACGGCCGCCGCTGTTTGGTGTTACCGGTACGGGGCTGTCCGGGTTTGAAGGTGTGCAAAGCAGCGATGATGCGCTGTATGAAATGCCGGCCTGGCTGGAGCTGGAGGAGCCGTTCGAGGTTTATTTGTTGAGGCTAATCCGCACTCTGGGCATGACGGAGGTCGAGGTGTACAAAAACGCCAACCTCAGCCGCAAGCTGTTTTCAAAGATTCGTACCGGCAATGGTTATTTGCCTGGCAAACGCACGGTGCTGGCGCTGGCGATCGGCATGCAGCTGGACCTTGAACAAACCAGTGACTTGCTGAAGCAGGCTGGTTATGCACTGGCCGGCAACCAGCGGCTGGATCTGGTGGTTAAATATTTTGTCCGCCAGCGCTGCTACGATATTTATAAGATCAATGCGGTGCTGTTTCAGTATGGCCTGCCGTTGCTGGGCGGGGCCTAGTGGCCTGTCCGGTTAACTCCATTCGTCAATTTCGGCATCCGGGGCTTCGCTGCTGCGTTGCTGTTCCTCACCATAGTCCCGCCATGATGCGTCACAGCGCCTTGCCTCCAAACCCCAGTCATCCGAAATTGAATGAACGAACTAATCGCACAGGCCGCCGGAGCGGCCGGGTAAAGGTCGCCAGCCGGGCGACCTTTACCCGGTCGTGCCTGCCTAGACTGCGCCCTTCATTGATTGGGAGGGTAACAGCATGACCACATTGACCGAGCTGGTATGTATTCTGGATTGCAGCAGCTCCACGGCCGGACAGGTGCAGGAGTGGCTGGAGCGCTATAACGCACTGCTGGAGCAGTTGCGCCACCGTTACCAGGAGTACCGGGTAACCACGGTACTGTTTGACGCCGATATTCGCATTGTGCACGACCGGGAACCCGTGGACCGGCTGCCGGCCCTGATGCTGGAGTCGTTGCCGTCGGGCAGCGGCAGTGCGGTGCTGGATGCGGTGGGGATGATGATCAGCCGGATGGATGCGCTGCAGCGTTATACGCCGCCACAACAGGCCGGGGCGGTGCAGGTGGTGATTGCCACCGATGGGCTGGACAACGCCAGCCGGACCTTTGGCTGTAGCCGGGTGCGTCAGCTGCTGGAGCAACAGCAATGCCAGGGCTGGGCGCTGGAGTTCTGGAATGCCGGTTTGGACGACATCTGTACCACCACCTCCTATGTCACCCGGCCGGAACGGATCAGCGGGTAACAGTGGACTGTCAGCAGGCTGTTATCGGCAAGCGTAGGGCAGGTATCCGGGGGGTAAGTCCAGGTTGCTGCAGGTCCATTGCACGTTGCCGTCATCGTCGAGGTGGGGCTTGAGGATAAAGGTACCGCTTTTGTGGCTGGGCCCCATGGTGACATGCAGGTTGCCGTTGTCGGGGTCGAGCCAGGGTTCAAGGTTCTTCACACCCCGCTGCGCCAGGAATTCCCCAACGCGCTGCGGCTGGCCCAGGTCCTGACTGATGGTCAGCACTTTCAGATCGCCCGCGCGGTCTGCGGCCAGTTTGTCCA
>CAZMLX010000148.1:0-5599 GCA_964567275.1 uncultured Thiopseudomonas sp.
TGCCGTGGTGGAAGTCCAGGGTTTCGGCGGAAATGTGTGGCTCAAGGGCGTTTTGTGCGTAAGGCAGGGCAGGCAATTCAAAGGCCATGACGTTCTCCAGATTGACTCAACAAGGCTAGGATTCCACGCCCGTGCACGGGCGAATGGGCCATGCCGGGCAGGTTTTATCGGGGTGATACTACCATAAAGCCCCCGCTTTGCCATCGGCAGGCAGATAGCAAGCACAATAAAAAACCCGGTCGCCGACACAACGGCAAACCGGGTTTTGGCCAGTCCAGTACCCGTTACAGGCCGGACATGCTCTTGATGGCGCTCATCAGCTCATCATCAGAACAGTCGGCACACAGGCCCATGGGAGGCATTGCACCCTTGCCGGCCTTGGCGGTGGCCAGCAGGCCGTTCAGGCCGCCTACGGCGCTGGAGCGGGCAGTCCAGTCGGCACTGTCACCGATAATGGGTGCGCCGGCAACACCGACTGCGTGACAGGCATTACAGGCTTTGTTGATAACTTCTTCCGCACTGCGTGCGCTGGCCGCAACAGCTACCGGTGCGGCAGCAGTACCTGCAGCAGCGCACTCGGTACCCTGAACACAGACTTCACCTACCGGCTTGAGGCGTGCAGCAACTGCATCATCAGACCCGGCCTGTACCGCACCGGCCCACATCATTACAGCGGCCGCCTGGGCGACCAGAATTTTTTTGATCAGGTTCACGGGTTACCCTCTTTTTTCGTATTGGAAATTCCGGCAGACAGGATACTTGCCCTTGCATCACGCACAACAGCCTGTCCCCTGAAAACCGGCACAGTATAGCCGCTCGGCATGCTATGTGAAACATCCTGTTGGCCGGTCCTTGCCGTCCGTTAGTCCCGATAACAACGGACCACCCGCTGCACCGCCGTCAACAGGCAATAGGCAATGGTGCCCGCTGCTGCCGCCACCTCCTCTACCGGCAACTGCCCGCCCCACAACTCCACCCGGCTGCCAACAACAGCCTGTGGTGCCGCGCTCAGGTCCACCGCCAGCATGTCCATTGATACTCGACCGGCAATTGCCGCCCGCTGGCCCGCGACCATAATGGGCGCACCATTGGGCGCATGCCGTGGATAGCCGTCGGCATAGCCCATGGCCACAATACCGATTCGCACCGGACGGCCTGCGACAAAACGCCCGCCATAACCCACTGGTTCACCGGCCGGTATGTCACGTACGGCAATGAGTTCTGACTGCAGCGTCATGACCGGGCGCAATGGCACCGCCAGCGGCCGCTCATCGACAAAAGGATTGCAGCCGTACAACATGATGCCGGGCCGACTCCAGTCACTGCGCATCTGTGGCCAGTCGATGACCGCCGCCGAATTGCTCAGGCTGCGCTGACTGTCGAGTCCGGCCGTTGCCTGGTCAAACAGCATCAGCTGCCGCTCGGTCGGCAGTGGATCGGTTTCGTCAGCACGCGCCATATGGGTCATGCAAACGATTTGCCCCACATTCGGGCAGGCCCGCAACCGTTGCCAGGCATCTGCATACTCATGAGGAAAAAATCCCACCCGGTGCATGCCGGAGTCCAGCTTTAACCAGCAGTTCAACGGCCGGGGCAATTGCGCCCGCTCCAAGCATTCCAGCTGCCAGGCGGAGTGCACCACCAGCCAGAAATCATGCTCGGCACAGAGCGCCAGCTCGTCGGCATGAAAAAAGCCTTCCAGCAGCAAGACCGGCTGTTCAATGCCCGCCTGACGCAGTTCCAGCGCCTCCTCAATACAGGCCACCGCAAAGCCGTCCGCCTCGCCAGCCAGTGCCTGTGCGCAGCGCACAGCGCCATGCCCGTAGGCATTGGCCTTGACCACCGCCAGCGCCTTGCCGGACCCCAGCGAACGGGCCAGCCGGTAATTATGTCTTAATGCTGATAAATCAATGACAGCCTGTGCAGGACGCATGACAATCCTTATGGCGCCCATCAGGCGCAGTAACGAAAAATATCCAGCCCGTCGGGCTTGATGGCAGGCGTACGCCCACTGATCTGGTCAGCCAGGAAACGGCCGGCTCCACAGGCCATGGTCCAGCCCAGCGTGGTATGCCCCAGGTTCAGCGACAGATTGGCATAAGCCGTACGGCCCAGTACCGGAACACTATCCGGAGTGGCATGGCGCAGCCCGGTCCAGAACTCGGCGCCCTCGTAGTCAGCCGCAGCGGGAAACAACTGGCTGGCAACCTTGATCAGGGTCTGGCGCCGGCGCGGGTTCAGACTCAGGTCCTGGCCGGCCAGCTCGGCCATGCCGCCAATCCGTAGGCGCCCGCCCAACCGGGTCAATGCCACTTTCCAGCTTTCATCCAGCACCGTCGACTGCGGGCCCGGCTCTCCCTCGGCCAGGGCGGCAGTGAGTGAATAGCCCTTGAGCGGATACAGCGGCAAATCAATGCCCAGCCCGTTCAGCAGCGGCCGTGCCGCCGTGCCCAGCGCCATCACATAGTGGTCGGCACGCTCCAGCACACCGTCAATACGGACGCCATGTACCCGATCGCCTTCGCTTTCCAGTGCCTCAACCCGGCTGTTGAAACGAAACTCGACCCCCTGCGCCATGGCCAGTCCGGCCAGCTTGCTGGTGAACTGGTAACAATCACCGGTCTGGTCGTTGGGCAAATGCAGGGCTCCGGTCAGCTGGTCACGCACGTCATGCAGGGCCGGCTCCACCTCGTGAATCTGGTCAGGCAGCAACAGGCGGCAAGGCACGCCATTACGGGCCAAAAGCTGCTGGTCACGGGCCGCCGCATCCAGCTGTTTCTGGGTACGAAACAACTGGGTAGTACCCAACTGACGGTCATCGTAGGCAATCCCGGTGTCCCGGCGCAGCTCGTCCAGACAATCACGGCTGTATTCGGCCAGCCGCAGCATGCGCTCCTTGTTGAGCTCGTACCGGGCTGCAGTGCAGTTGCGCAGCGTTTGCCACAGCCACTGGTACTGCCGCCAGTCGACAGTCAGGCGAATGGCCAGCGGTGCATGACGTTGCAACAACCAGCCCATCGCCTTGAGCGGTATGCCGGGCGCTGCCCAGGGTGTGGCATAACCGGGAGAAATCTGGCCGGCATTGGCAAAGCTGGTTTCCAGCCCGGCTGCCGGCTGGCGGTCAACCACCGTCACCTCGAACCCGCTCTGGCGCAAATACCAGGCGCTGGTTACGCCTATCACTCCGGCACCCAGAACCAGGACCTTCATGCTGCCTCCATCCCCATGACACACCACGCCACTCTAACAGCCCGCCGTCCCGCTGCGGAAATGAAAAAACCCGCACAAGGCGGGTTTTTCCGGAGGGCCAATCAATTACTTGATTTTGCCTTCCTTGTAGATCACGTGCTTGCGGATAACCGGATCAAATTTTTTGATCTCCAGCTTTTCCGGAGTAGTACGCTTGTTTTTGTCGGTGGTGTAAAAGTGGCCGGTACCGGCGCTGGACACCAGACGAATCAAATCACGCATGATGCTGCTCCTTAGAACTTGACGCCACGAGCGCGCAGCTCGGACAGAACGGTGTCGATACCACGCTTGTCGATGATGCGCATGCCTTTGGCAGAAACGCGCAGACGTACAAAACGCTTCTCGGATTCAACCCAGAAACGATGGTACTGCAAGTTTGGCAGGAAACGACGGCGGGTTTTGTTCATGGCGTGGGAAACGTTGTTCCCTGTAACCGGACCCTTACCGGTTACTTGACAAACTCTTGACATGCCTCAGCCCTCTAGAACCACATGCCCAACCCGGCATGGGTTGGCTGTTAAAAACTCTGTGCTCGCAACTTGTTGAAAAACGGCTGTTTTCAACAAAATTATCTGTTCCGGCAAGCTGTCGAACCCTTGCTTTGCAAACTGCAAAACATCGTGCCCAAAAAGCGGCCCCGGAATGAAGTCGCACTTTATAGCAAAAGCCGGCTGCAACAGCAAGCTGTATCACATAATTTTACTGTCGGCGCCGGTTACATCCAGCCGTACTCGACCATGGATAACGGTTCGCCATCGCCAACGATAAAATGATCCAGAATACGGACATCAATCAGCGACAGCGCCTCCTTCATGCGCTCGGTCAGCAGCCGGTCCGACTGGCTGGGCTCCGACACTCCCGATGGATGGTTGTGGGCCAGAATCACCGCTGCCGCATTATGCGCCAGCGAACGTTTGACCACCTGCCGCGGATACACACTGGCGCCGTCAATGGTGCCGTAAAACAATGGCTCAAACGCCAGCACCCGATGCTTGGTATCCAGAAACAGGCAGGCAAAAATTTCATGCGGCTCATGGCGCAGCTGCGCTTTCAGATAGTCCCGTACCGCCTGTGGACTTTCCAGCGCCGATTCGCGCTTGAGCGTAGCGGCAAGGTGCCGGCGCCCCATTTCCAGCACCGCCTGCAACTGCGCATACTTGGCCGGCCCCAGCCCCAGATGGGACGTAAACTGTTCCTGCCCGGCCTCCAGCAACTGCCGTAAACCGCCAAACTCGCCCAGCAAGCGGCGCGCCAGCTCAACGGCACTGCAACCCTTGACTCCGGTACGTAAAAAAATTGCCAATAATTCGGCATCCGACAGGGTGGCAGCACCCTGCTCCAACAGCTTTTCCCTGGGCCGTTCCTGCTCTGGCCATAACCTGATACTCATGGCGCACCTCCATGTTGTGCATTCCCTTGATACTGCCGTCCGTCCGGTCCAGCCGCAGGCTGCCCGGAAATCATCCTTGTGCTATCTTATGCGTCCTCCAAGCATTCTGCAAAGCCGGCCCGCACGGCCGCTTCCAGTCACTTTCCGCACAGGGTTGATCATGCAACGTCTGGCCAGCAAACGCATCATTCTGGGTATCGGCGGCGGTATTGCCGCCTATAAAAGCGCCGAACTGGTACGCCGCCTCAAAGACCAGGGCGCCGACGTGCGCGTGGTAATGACCCGCAGCGCCCAGCAATTCATCACCCCGCTGACGCTACAGGCGCTGTCCGGCCACCCGGTACACCTTGATCTGCTGGACCCGGCCGCCGAAGCGGCCATGGGCCATATCGAGCTGGCCCGCTGGGCTGATCTGGTATTGGTGGCGCCGGCTACCGCCGAAATCATGGCCCGCCTGGCACAGGGCAATGCCAACGACCTGCTCACCACCCTGGTGCTGGCCACCGATGCACCGGTGGCGCTGGCCCCGGCCATGAACCAGGCCATGTGGCGAGATGCTGCCACCGCCGCCAACGCCGCCACTCTGCAGCAACGGGGTATCCGTCTGTTTGGCCCGGGCGCCGGCAGCCAGGCCTGCGGCGATGTGGGCCCTGGCCGCATGCTTGAGCCCGACCAGCTGGCACTGCATGCGGCTGAATGTTTCGAGTCCGGCCTGCTGACCGGCCTGCATGTACTGGTCACTGCCGGCCCCACCCGTGAAGCCATCGACCCGGTGCGTTACATCACCAACCACAGCTCCGGCAAAATGGGCTACGCCGTGGCCCGCGCCGCTGCCGAAGCCGGCGCCCGGGTGACGCTGGTCAGCGGCCCGGTACAGCTGGCCACCCCCGACCGGGTGCAGCGCATCAATGTCACCAGCGCCCGCGAAATGCTGCTGGCCTGCGAGTCGGCCATGCCCTG
>CAZMLX010000149.1:0-5577 GCA_964567275.1 uncultured Thiopseudomonas sp.
ATCCGCATGCATTACCGGGTGGCCGGCCGCAATAGCGGTCGCTTGCCGATGATTTTCACTCACGGTGGCGGGCCGGGCAGTACCGGCTGGAGCAACTTTCAGCAAAGCGCTGCCTGCTTTGGGCGTGACCGCCTGTGTTATTTCATTGATTTTCCACAGTTTGGCGAGTCGGCCATGGTACCGGTCGAGGGGCCGGTGTTCAGCTGGCAGGCCAACAACCTGGTAGCGTTCTTTCAGGCGCTGGGTATTGAGCGGGCACATCTGGTCAACCAGTCATTTGGCAGTGGTGTGGCGCTGAGGTTTGCCGCCAGCCATCCGCAGCGGGTGGGCAAACTGGTGACCATTGGCGCCCAGCCGGTGGCCGGTGGCGTGATGTCGCCGTTGCCACTGTTCAGCAAGCATGCCGCCACCCTGATGGGCGACTACTTTTTGTCCGGCGGCGGCCCCAGCCGGGACAAGATGGCAGCGCTGATCCGCACCTATGAACTGCATGATGACAGTGCCCTCAATGACGACACGCTGGAGCTGAGGTTCAATGCCAGCAACAACCCGGAGTTTATCCGCTTGCTGCAGACGCCCGGCGCCTTTGGCGAATGGGAAGACCTGATTGGCATACTGCCGCAGGTGCAGGCGCCGGTACTGATGTGCTGGGGCCTGCATGACTGGTTTGGTGGTGTGGATGTGCCGATGCTGATGCTAAACCGGTTGCCGGATGCCTGTCTTCATGTGTTTGGCAAGGCCGCCCACCATTTGCAAAGCGAATGCCCGGACGAGTTTAACCGGCTGGTTGCCGGCTTTATCGGAGAAGATTGATGAGCACACCGGATGAGCTTCACTACCTTGATTTACATGACACCGTCAGCCTGCTACAGCAGCGCAAGCTGTCGGCACAAGAGCTGACACAGGCAAAGCTGGACCGTATTGCCGCCCTTGATGGTGGTTTACACAGCTTTGCCCGGGTCACGGCGGACCTGGCACTGGAGCAGGCCCGCAACGCCGATGAAAACTTTGCCCGGGGGCAGGTGACCAGTGCGTTGCAGGGCATTCCGCTGGGTTTCAAGGACTCCTTTGATACCGCCGGGGTGGTAACGGCAGCGGGCATGCCGCTACATGGTGAACGGGTGCCATCCAGCAACGCCCATGTGGTGCAGAAGCTGCTGGATGCCGGTGCGGTCATGCTGGGCAAGCTGCAAATGACCGAAGGGGCTTTCGCCATTCACCATCCGGATATACCCGACCCTGTAAACCCCTGGGGGGCCGACCACTGGACTGGCGCTTCATCCAGCGGCAGTGGCGTGGCCACCGCTGCCGGCCTCTGTGTGGCGGCACTGGGTTCGGATACCGGCGGCTCCATCCGCTTTCCCTGTGCGGCCAATGGCTTGAGCGGTATCAAACCGACCTGGGGCCGGGTCAGCCGCCATGGCGTGTTTGACATGGCGCCCACGCTGGACCACGTCGGCCCGATGGCCCGCAGTGTGCGTGACCTGGCGTTGCTGCTGCAGGTGATGGCCGGCCACGACCCGAAAGACCCGACTTCACTGCTGGAGCACTGGGCTGGGCCACAGGCGCTGACCGGCAGCTTTGCCGGGCTGCGGATCGGCATTGATGAACAGTGGATCAGCGAGGGTGTGGACGAGGTGATCTGCCAGGCGCTGGACGAGGTAATGACCCTGATCCGCAAGGGCGGCGGCCAGCTGGTCAGTGTACGGATGCCGGATACCCGGGCCGTCAGCAGCCAGTGGGAAGGCCATTGCGGCGTACAGACCGCCGTGGCCCATGAAACCACCTATCCGCAACAGGCCGGGCGTTACGGGCCGGCACTGAGCCGGCTGATTGACGGCGGGCGGGCACTGTCAGCTACGGCGTTTCAGCATATTTTGCTGGATGCCATGGCCTTTACCGGACAGGTGGACAGCCTGCTGGCCGAAGTCGACCTGGTGCTGGCACCGATTCAGCCCTATGCCGCACCGACCCATGACCGGCTGGCGGATCTGGCCGGTGATCCGGAAGCCAACCGCCGGCTGATCCAGTTCACCTCGCCCTTTAATGTCAGCGGCCACCCCTGCCTGAGCGTACCGATCGGCTTTACCCCGGCCGGCTTGCCGCTGGGCGGCCAGTTTATTGCCGCCAAAGGTGCAGAAACCGTGCTGCTGAATGCCGGCATGGCATTGCAGCAGGTCAGCAACTGGCACCGTCAGCATCCGCCGGCTTGCCCCTGACGCCAATAAACACATCCGTGGCCGGTTAACCCGGCCCGATAACCCTTACACGCATCCTTGATGCCAGGAAAATACACACAATGACTGCTTATTTGCACTGCATGTCCCACAGCCCGCTGATGGGGCATGTGGATCCGGTGCCGGAGCGGATGGACGAGATCAACCGGATGATCGGACAGGCGCACCAGCGCATTGCCGAGTTTGATCCCGAACTGGTGATCCTTTTTACTCCGGACCATTACAACGGTTTTTTTTATAACCTGATGCCGTCGTTTTGCATCGGTACTGCCGCCCATGCCATTGGCGACTTCGGCACCCTGGCCGGCCCGTTGCAGGTGCCGCAGGCGCTGGCCGAGTCCTGTGCCCAGGCGGCGCTGGATGACGGCATTGATGTGGCGGTGTCGTACCGCATGCAACTGGACCATGGTGCCGCCCAGCCGCTGGAGCTGCTGTTGGGCAGTTTGCAGGCGGTGCCGGTCATTCCGGTGTTTATCAACTCGGTGGCGGTGCCGATGCCGTCGTTCCAGCGGGCACGCCTGCTGGGCGAGTCAATTGGCCGCTGGGCCTGCCGGCAGGGCAAGCGGGTGCTGTTTCTGGGCTCCGGCGGTTTGTCACACCAGCCGCCGGTACCGGAGCTGGCCAAGGTGGAAGGCCTGATGGCCGACCGCCTCAAGGGCAGCGGCTACCATTTGCCGGCTGACGAGCGGGTTGCCCGCACCCAGCGCGTCATCAATGCCGCCCGTGTCTTTGTGGAAGACCAGAACAGCCTGCACCCGCTCAATGCCGAATGGGACAACCAGTTTATGGACCATATGGAGCAGGGCACGCTGACTGCGCTGGACAGCCTGGCCAATGACGAGCTGTCACGCATTGCCGGCAAGTCCACCCACGAAGTCAAAACCTGGCATGCGGCCTTTGCCGCCCTGTCTGCCTGCGGGCCTTACCGCAGCAGTCACCGTTTTTACCGGGAAATTCCCGAATGGATTGTTGGCTATGGCGCACTGAGCGCCCGGCCGCTTGGACAGACCGAGGAAACCACTGCATGAATGCGATTACCGAACACGGCAGCAGCCGTCACGCCACCCTGAACATTCAGGGCGGCAGCTATAACGTCCACTACCACGACTGTGGCCCGGCTACTGGCCGGGTGCTGGTGATGCTGCATGGCTCGGGCCCTGGCGCCAGCGGCTGGTCCAACTTCAACCGCAATATCCAGCCCTTTGTTGACGCCGGTTACCGGGTCATTCTGCCCGACTGCCTGGGCTGGGGCCGCAGCGACAGCCTGGTGTGTGAGGCGTCCCGCTCGGACCTGAACGCTCATACGCTCAAGGCGCTGCTGGACCATCTGGGGCTGACCGGTCCGGTCGATCTGGTGGGCAACTCGATGGGTGGCCACAGTGTGGTGGCCTTTGCCCTCAACTACCCGCAGCAGGCCGGCAAGCTGGTGCTGATGGGCGGTGGTACCGGCGGCATCAGCCCCTTTGCGCCGATGCCGATGGAAGGCATCAAGCTGCTGCAACAGGTGTACCGCGAGCCGACCATGGACAACCTGCAAAAAATGATGGACGTGTTTGTATTCGACCCGTCCGACCTGACCCCGGAACTGGTGGCCGGACGGCTGGAAAACATTCTGCGCAGCCAGCAGCATCTGGACAACTTTGTGCAGACGCTGGCGGTCAACCCCCGGCAGTTTCCGGACTTCTCCCACCGGCTGGGTGAAATTCGCTCGCATACCCTGATCATCTGGGGCCGTAACGACCGCTTTGTGCCCATGGACACCGGGCTGCGGCTGGTGGCCGGCATTGCCAACAGTGAACTGCACATTTTCAACCAGTGTGGTCACTGGGTGCAGTGGGAATACGCCGACCGTTTCAACCGGCTGGTGGCCGACTTCCTCGCTGCCTGAGTACAGTACCGGCTGCCTTGACGGCGGCGGCAAGGCACTTCAAGCTGTCCGTACAGGTGCAGTGTGAAGTGCCTTTTTTTATGGGAGAAGCGGCAGTGACGACCAATAACAAACAGCGTTTTGCCATTATCGGTACCGGAGCGGTGGCCATTTACTATGGCTACCGGTTGATCCAGGCTGGCCATGATGTTCATTTTCTGGCTCGCAGCCACCAGCAGCTGTTGCGCACGCAGGGCTTGCAGCTGGATATTCTGGGCGAAGGCTTGTGCCGGGCGGAGGGCATTCAGGTGTATGGCGAGCTGGCCGGCATGCCGCCCTGCGACTGGGTGCTGGTGACCACCAAAACCACCGCCAATGCCGAGGTGGGGCAGTTGTTGCAGTCCCTGTCGGGTGCGCAGAAGGTGGTGCTGATGCAGAACGGGCTGGGCAATGAAGACGGCATGCGTGCGCTGCTGCCCGAATGCGTCGACCTGTTTGCCGGGCTGTGCTTTATTTATTCGCAGCGCACCGCCCCCGGCCAAATTGTGCACCTGGGCGGTGGTTCGACCCATATTGGCTGGCACAGTGGCGCCCTGGGTGAACAGCAGGGCCCGGCGCAAGCCCGGGCGCTGTCAGAGCTGTTCAATGCCGCCGGCATTGCCTCGGAGCCGGTGCAGCTGCCCGAGGCGCGCTGGCGCAAACTGATCTGGAATATTCCATACAACGGCCTGTCCGTGGTGCTCAATGCCACCACCAGCGACCTGATGGACGACCCGGCCGGGCTGGCGCTGGTGGAATCTCTGATGGATGAAACGCTGGCGGGTGCGGCGGCCTGCGGTGTAGAGCTGTCAGCCGGGCTGGCGGCAGCGATACGGCGCAACACCGCAAAAATGCAAAACTACTACCCCAGCATGTACCACGACTTCATGGCTGGCCGGCCGATGGAACTGGATGCCATTTACCGGGCACCACTGGCGGCGGCAGCCAACATGGGCCATGACATGCCGCAAACCCGCATGTTGTTGCAGCAATTGGAGTTTTTGCAGGCGGCACGTGCTGTTGCCGAAGGGTGATCCGGTTGTCTGCAGGCCTCTGTCCGGAGCAGTGAACGGTTCTGTGGTCCGGTTTGAAACGGCCTGTATGCCAGTTTAGTCGTACTGCACCCGGCTGCCGGCTGCTGTATAACAAAGGTACAGGCCGGTCCTAAACAAAGTGACGTGCCTGTGCTGCGAGCCGCTGAACGGCCCAGCTCCCTTATCAGGAGGCCGCCCATGCTGATTACGCTTTTACTGGTGCCCTTTGTGTGTGCGCTGCTGGTGTGCGGCCTTGGCAACAGCGGTCGTAACAGGCTGGTCGCGCTGACCTCACTGGCGCCGGTCGCCGGACTGGCGCTGCTGGCCAGCTACCTGCCGGCGGTACTGGCCCGGCAAACCACCAGCCTGCGCTACGACTGGCTGCCGCAACTGGGCCTTA
>CAZMLX010000150.1:0-2260 GCA_964567275.1 uncultured Thiopseudomonas sp.
GGCAACATGACTTCAAAAGATCTGATCCTGTTGCTCAAGGCCCATGGATGCGTATTTGTCAGGCATGGCAAAGGGGATCACCAAATCTGGTATTCGCCCATTACCGGCAAGAAATTTCCGGTACCTCATCCCAAAAAGCAGGTACCTGTCGGCACCCTGCAAAGCATTAAAAAACTGGCCGGGGTGTAAGCCTAGCCAAGCGAGGTTGACATGTTGTTTATGGTTGGCATTGAACGCCCGCAGCAGGCGGATGAAGCTTTCGGCATTATTGTTCCGGTGTTCGAAAAACTGGGTTACGGCTGTGTATCAGCCGCGGACAGCCGCGAGGATATTTTGTATCAGGCCAGGGCCGCCATTTTGACCATGGCCGAGGAAGTTATCCAGGACGGTCATCTGCCAGAAACGCTGGAAGAAGGCTATCAGGACTACCGGTCACAGTACCCCGGATTCACCGAATGGCTGGCGCTGGAGATTCCACTGGAAGGTCTCAGGGGCAAACAGAAACGTATCAACATCACCCTGCCCGAGCCCTTGCTGGCACGGGTCGATGCTTTTGTAAGTTTTCATAGCCAGTACAAGGACAGATCAGATTTTCTGGCCCAGGCCGCAGACCGGCTGATGTCCCAATAAAGATAATTCGGGGTCAGAGTCACAATTCATGAGTTGTGACTCTGACCCCGAATCAAGCGAATTCATCAGGTTACATCCACCAGCCGCAGTTCTTTGGGCATGGAGAAGGTGACGTTTTCCTTGCGTCCGTCCAGTTCCTGAACCACCTGTGCGCCCCATTCGTGCAGCTGGGCAATCACCTCCCGTACCAGTACTTCCGGTGCCGAGGCGCCGGCGGTAATGCCGACCCGGGCATTGCCGCTAAACCAGTCAGCCTGCAGGTCGGCAGCGCCGTCGATCAGGTAAGCCGGGGTACCCATGCGCTCGGCCAGTTCGCGCAGGCGGTTGGAGTTGGAGCTGTTGGGGCTGCCCACCACCAGCACCAGATCACAGTCGTCGGCCAGTTGCTTGACCGCATCTTGGCGGTTCTGGGTGGCATAACAAATATCGTCCTTACGCGGGCCACTGATGGCCGGGAATTTCTGGCGCAGGGCGTCAATCACCTTGCTGGTGTCGTCCATCGACAGCGTGGTTTGGGTGACAAAGGCCAGTGTTTGCGGGTCGCGTACTTCAAGCTTGGCCACGTCCTGTTCGTTTTCGACCAGGTAGATGGTGCCGCCCTGGCTGGCATCGTACTGGCCCATGGTGCCTTCCACTTCCGGATGACCGGCATGACCAATCAGCACACACTCGCGGCCATCCCGGCTGTAACGCACCACTTCCAGATGCACCTTGGTCACCAGCGGGCAGGTGGCGTCAAACACCTTGAGGCCACGGCGGGCCGCTTCATCCTGCACCGCGCGGGATACGCCATGGGCGCTGAAAATGACAATGGCGTCGTCCGGCACCTGGTGCAGTTCCTCGACAAACACCGCCCCGCGGTTGCGCAGGTCTTCCACCACAAACTTGTTGTGCACTACTTCGTGGCGTACATAAATCGGCGGCTGGAATACTTCCAGCGCACGGTTGACGATTTCGATGGCACGGTCAACGCCGGCACAGAAACCGCGGGGATTGGCGAGTTTGATTTGCATGCTGTGTTTCCTTTGGCTTCGGTGTGACAGTTAGGCTGAGGCGCTGCGCAAAGCTCCAGTTTCCGCGCCGAAGTAAACTTCGTCACGAAAACATGCTTTGCTACGGCCCCAGCCTAACTGCAAGTACACCGGGCCGTTTGGGGGAGTGGCCCGGCTACGCCGGGCTGCTGTCGCTACGTGAATACTTGCTCCGTGCCGCCGTCTGCTGGATGGTTTTCATTTGAGCCACTCTATTCGCCCAGTATTTTCTAACGACTCTTGAGCCTTGCGGGTAAAAATAACCCTCATATCCCCAACTGGCGATAGGTTGTAGCAAATGCCTCTTCGACCGACATCGTTTCTCCACGCTCAAGTTGCTGCAGGCTCTGTTCAAGGTCGAGCTTTAAGCTTACAGGCAGAATAAGCGTCATCCTCGCGCAGTCGCAGGATCCATGGCTTCTGGATTCCACGACTCCACTGCATTACGCGCGGAATGACAACCGGGTTCCACCCTATGCGCCATCACAAACTCCATTGCCTCTGCAGCTCCTTGCGGAATACCAGAAAACATCAGGCCGGATTGTCCACCTCGATGATTTCCACATCAAAGGTGATGTCGCGACCGGCCAGCGGATGGT
>CAZMLX010000150.1:2360-3607 GCA_964567275.1 uncultured Thiopseudomonas sp.
TCCACCTCGATGATTTCCACATCAAAGGTGATGTCGCGACCGGCCAGCGGATGGTTGAAGTTGATCACCACGTCGTGGTCGTCGAACGATTGCACAATGCCGGGCATTTCGTTTTTGCGGGCGTCCTGGAAAATCACCAGTACACCTTCTTCCAGCTCCATGCCTTCAAAGTTGCTGCGGGGCATGGTCTGGATGTTGCCGTCGTTGCCACGGCCAAAGGCGCGTTCGGGCGGCAGTACGGTGCTGCGCGTGTCGCCGGCCTTGTAGCCGAACAGCGACTGCTCGAAACCGGGCAGCAGGCTGCCGTCGCCGACGGTAAAGGTGGCCGGCTCCTTGTCGAAGGTGCTGTCGATGACATCGCCATTGTCCAGTTTCAGGGCAAAGTGCAGGGTGACCTTGCTGTGGTTGCCAATGCGCTGTTCGCTCATGTTTTGTCTCCGGCGTTTGCCTTGCCTTCTTTGTTGAAAAGCATGTCCACAATCAGCATCCCGGCGCCAACGGTGATGGCGCTGTCGGCAATATTGAAGGCAGGAAAGTACCAGCGGTCCTGCCAGTGGACCAGAATAAAATCAACCACATGGCCTAGCACCACACGGTCATACAGGTTGCCCAGTGCGCCGCCCAGCACCAGCGCCAGCGCAATGCCCAGCCAGCGTTCGTGGGGTTTGAGGCGCTTCATCCAGACCACAATCACGGTACTGGCAAAGGCCGCTACCAGCGCAAAAAACCAGCGCTGCCAGCCACCCTGATCGGCCAGAAAGCTGAACGCCGCGCCCTTGTTGTAGGCCAGCGTCCAGCTGAACAGGTCGGGGATGACCACAATCTGCTCATACAGCGACAGGTTGTGCTCAAACCAATATTTGCTGGCCTGGTCGAGCACAATCACCAATGCCGCCAGCCATAGCCAGACCAGCTGGCCGGCCGCCTTAGGCATAGTGGCGCACCTCGCCCGCACCTTCGATATTGTCCACGCAGCGCACGCAAATCTGCGGGTGCGCAGCATGGCTGCCCACATCGGCACGGTGGTGCCAGCAGCGTTCGCACTTGGCATGGCCGGACTTGACTACGCTCAGGCGCAGACCTTCAACCTCGGTTGCCACCGCATCGGCAGGCGCTTCGGCCAGCGGCTTGACCACCGCGGTGGAGGTGATGGTGACAAAGCGCAGTTCGTCGCCCAATTGCGCCAGCAAATCAGCCAGTTGCGCATCGGCATACAGGGTGACTTCGGCTTGCAGGTTGCCGCCAAT
>CAZMLX010000150.1:3707-5577 GCA_964567275.1 uncultured Thiopseudomonas sp.
TCGTCCTGCAAGCGGGCAGCGGCATCGACGGCCCAGCGGTCCAGCGCCAGCATATCCTCGGCCTTGACCAGATGCTGTTCAGGATCAAAACCATTCAGGTTGGCCAGCAGGAAGCGGGCGGTGTTGCGGATGCGGCGATAGGCATCAGCACTGCGCTGCAAAATGGTTTTGGACACCGACATTTCGCCGGAATAGTCCGCCGACGACACCCACAGGCGCAGGATGTCGGCACCCAGGCTGTTGGTTACTTCCTGCGGCGCAATCACGTTGCCCATGGACTTGGACATCTTGCGACCCTTCTCGTCCACGGTAAAACCGTGCGTCAGCAGGCCCCTGTACGGCGCATGACCGTCGATGGCGCAACCCGTCAGCAGGGACGAGTGGAACCAGCCACGGTGCTGATCGGAGCCTTCCAGGTAGAGGTCGGCACGCGGGCCCTGCTCGTGGCCTTGCGGGTGAGAACCCCGCAGCACATGGCTGTGGGTGGTACCGGAGTCAAACCACACATCCAGGGTGTCGGAAATTTTTTCGTAATCGGCGGCTTCGTCGCCCAGCAGCTCGGCAGGCTCCAGCTTGAACCAGGCTTCGATGCCCTGTTGTTCGATACGCTGCGCCACCTGCTCAATCAGCTCGACGGTACGGGGATGCAGCTCGCCCGTGACTTTATGCAGGAAAAACGGCAGCGGCACGCCCCAGTTGCGCTGACGGGAAATACACCAGTCAGGGCGACCGGCAATCATGTTGTGCAAACGTGCCTGACCCCAGGCCGGAGTAAATACGGTTTGTTCGATGGCGTTTAATGCACGTTCGCGCAAGGTATCGCCTGCGGCAACTTTTTTGTCCATGCCAACAAACCACTGGGCGGTGGCGCGATACACCAGCGGGGTTTTATGCCGCCAGCAGTGCATATAGCTGTGTTCGATCACAGCGTGTTTCAGCAGTGCGCCCACTTCGTCCAGCTTGGCGACGATATTGGCATTGGCTTTCCAGATAAACTGGCCGCCAAAGTGTTCCAAATCAGGCTCGAACACGCCATTGCTCTGCACCGGACGCAGAATATCGTCCTGATGCATGCCGTATTTCAGGCAGGTATAGAAGTCGTCTTCACCATAGGCCGGCGCAGAGTGAACGATACCGGTACCGGCATCCAGCTCGACATAATCCGCCAGATAGACGGGCGAATAACGATCGTACAGCGGATGCTGGAAGTTGATTAGTTCCAGCTTGTCGCCGGTGGTGCGGGCGATGATTTCACCTTCCAGACCGTAGCGTTGCAGCGAGCCTTCGACCAGAGTTTCCGCCAGCAGCAACAGACGATCACCGACATCAACCAGCGCATAGATGGCTTCGGGATGGATGTTCAGCGCCTGGTTGCCGGGAATGGTCCAGGGGGTGGTGGTCCAGATCACGATCTGCACCGGCTTGGTCAGCTCAACGCCAAAGGCGGCGGCCAGCTTGTCGGTATCCACGCAGGTGAAACCCACGTCGATGGCATCGGACTTTTTGTCCTGATACTCGACCTCGGCCTCGGCCAGCGCCGAGCCACAGTCAAAACACCAGTTGACCGGTTTCAAACCCTGGAACACAAAACCGCCTTCAACCATCTTGGCCAGCGAACGCACGATACCGGCCTCGTTGGCGAACTCCATGGTTTTGTAGGGGTTGTCCCAGTCACCCAGCACACCCAGACGGATAAAGTCAGCCTTCTGGCCTTCGATCTGCTCGGCAGCGTATTCACGGCACAGCTCACGCACCTTGTCGGCGGGCAGATTCTTGCCGTGTTTGACTTCTACACGGTGCTCAATCGGCAGACCGTGACAGTCCCAGCCCGGCACATAGGGCGCATCAAAACCGGACAGCGTCTTGCTGC
>CAZMLX010000151.1:0-5576 GCA_964567275.1 uncultured Thiopseudomonas sp.
GCTTCGGCACTGCCAGCGTCAGCTTTGCGCAGCGTTACCCCGCCCTGCCACCACCGAAACACAAAACACAAAACACAAAACACAGAAAGCAAAAAAGAGCCCCGAAGGACTCTTTTTTGTGTGGCTTGACGCCTGATTTGGAGCGGGAAACGAGACTCGAACTCGCGACCCCAACCTTGGCAAGGTTGTGCTCTACCAACTGAGCTATTCCCGCTTGATGTGGCGTCCCCTAGGGGACTCGAACCCCTGTTACCGCCGTGAAAGGGCGGTGTCCTAGGCCACTAGACGAAGGGGACGCAGCCTGGAACTTTTAACAGCTTCCACTTTCAGCGCTTGCCGTTTCGGGCTGTTCGCTGGAAGTGGTGCGCATTATAGGGACGACTAGCGTACTCGTCAACAGTCTTTTTCCAGTTTTTTTCAGTTAACGCCCTGCCCTGTGGCCGGCATGAACAACAGCCGCACTTCGGCATCCCAGTCAAAGGCTTTGCCCTGCTCCAGCGCCTGATAGCGGCGCTCTTCCAGCAACTGGTAACCGGCAATTTCCTCATCCGGCATAAAGTGCAGGCACTCGCCGCCAAAAAACCACAGCAGGTCACGGGGTACCTGGTGGGCAATTTGCGGGTAGCGCTGAAACACCTGGCTCACCAGCTCCTGGCCCAGATAACGGTCCTCGTCGCCCTGTTGCAGGTTGTCGATCAGCTCGTCATAGCGCTCGATAAAGCCCTGGTGTTCTTCCGGAATAATATCGGCCTCGGCCACTGCCTGCAGCAGCTGGCGCAGGTAATGCAGCAAGGTGATGTGATGTTGCAGATGGGAGTCGCTCATGGCATTCCTTAAATACATGAAGTTAGCGGGCGGTCAGCGCCAGCAGGCCTACCCAGTGACGGGCAAACTGTTCGGCACAGCGGCCATTGCGATTGCCACGGGCCTGCGCCCAGCGGATCGCCTGTTTTTCAAAATCGTCGTCTCGTCGCCAAGCCAGCTTGAGTGGCGCCGCATAATGGCTGACCCAGTGGCAGACCACATCCAGATAATGATCCTGACTGAAGGCATAAAACGACAGCCACAGGCCAAAACGGTCGGACAGGGCAATTTTGTCCTCCACCGCTTCACTGGGGTGCAGCTCGCCGTTGTCACCGCGCTGCCAGTTCTGGTTGTCGCTCTGATATTCCGGCAGCAGGTGACGGCGGTTGGAGGTGGCATAGAGCACCACGTTGTCCGGTGCCTGCTCCAGCGAGCCGTCGAGAATGCTTTTCAGCAGGCGGTAATCGCCCTCGCCCGGTTCAAACGACAGGTCATCGCAGAAAATGATGAATTTTTGCGCCAGACTGCCCAGCGATTCGACGATCAGCGGCAAGTCGGCCAGATCATTGCGCTCGACTTCAATCAGGCGCAGACCCTCGGCGGCATGCTCGCTGAGAATGGCCCGTACCAGCGACGATTTGCCGGTGCCGCGGGCGCCCCACATCAGCGCATGGTTGCACGGCAGGCCCTGCAAAAATTGGCGGGTATTGGCCAGCAACTGGTCACGCTGACGCTCCACACCCAGCAGGTCGCCCAGACGCAATTTGCTGCGAACCTGAATAGGCCGCAGATAACCGCCCTGCGGGCTGGCAATCCAGCGTGCCGCCAGTTGCTGCGACCAGTCCAGCGGCTCACGTTGCACCGGCAATAACGGTTCCAGCCGGTCAAGTGTCTGGCCGGCCCGTTGTAAAAAACTGTCCAGTGAATGTTGCACCTTGTCCCCCATGGTTTATCAAACCTGCTGCATAATTTTGTCCGGGCAGCGGGCAAGCATTGTCCGCTGAAAGCTGGCATTATAGACGAGCTTTGACATTGCCACCCCTGCGGGCTGCAATGTCTGTGTCTACCCTTTTATTTTGCGGGACATTTTCTCATGCAATTCAGCAAATCCAACAAGCTGGCCAACGTTTGTTACGACATCCGCGGGCCGGTGCTCAAACAAGCCAAGCGTCTGGAAGACGAAGGTCAGCGTGTACTCAAACTGAATATCGGCAACCCGGCGCCGTTCGGTTTCGAGGCACCCGAGGAAATCCTGCAAGATGTAATTCTCAACCTGCCCACTGCGCAGGGCTACAGCGACTCCAAGGGCCTGTTCAGCGCCCGCAAGGCGGTGATGCATTACTGCCAGCAAATGAACATCCAGGGTGTCGGCATTGAAGACATCTACCTGGGTAACGGCGTGTCCGAGCTGATCGTGATGTCGCTACAGGCCATGCTCAACAACGGCGACGAAGTGTTGATCCCCGCTCCGGATTATCCACTGTGGACCGCTGCCTGCACCCTGGCCGGCGGCAAGCCGGTGCATTACCTGTGCGATGAACAGGCCGGCTGGTTCCCTGATCTGGACGACATCCGCAGCAAAATCACCAGCAACACCAAGGCAATCCTGCTGATCAACCCCAACAACCCGACCGGTGCGGTGTATTCCAAAGAGCTGTTGCAAGAAATCGTCGAACTTGCCCGTCAGCACAACCTGATCGTACTGTCGGACGAAATCTACGACAAAATTCTGTATGACGGTGCCAAGCACACTTGCATTGCCTCGCTGGCCGACGACGTGCTGTTCCTTACCTTCAATGGTCTGTCCAAGTCTTATCGTGTGGCGGGCTTTCGCTCCGGCTGGCTGATTGTGTCCGGTGCCAAGAGCCGTGCCCAGGGCTATATCGAAGGCCTGGACATGCTGGCCAACATGCGCCTGTGCGCCAACGTACCAGCCCAGCATGCCATCCAGACCGCCCTTGGCGGTTACCAGAGCATCAATGACCTGGTGCTGCCCAACGGCCGCCTGCTGGAGCAGCGCAACCGGGCCTGGGAACTGCTCAACAACATTCCCGGCGTCAGCTGCGTCAAGCCGATGGGCGCACTCTATGCGTTCCCGAAAATCGACCCCAAGGTCTGCCCCATCCACAACGATGAAAAATTCGTGCTCGACCTGTTGCTGCAGGAAAAGCTGCTGGTGGTACAGGGCACAGCCTTCAACTGGCCATGGCCGGACCACTTCCGTGTGGTCACCCTGCCCCGGGTGGAGGACCTGGAAATAGCCATCGGTCGTATTGGCAACTTCCTGAAAACCTATCGCCAGTAGGCCGCAATGGACTTGCACATCGACGACTTTTACCGGGATGCGGCACGGGGACTGGTCATGCTGTACCAGTCCTTTCCGTGTCCGGTCACCCTGTACATGGATGATTTTGTCGGTGTACTACCGCCGGATGAAGTCGGCCTGCCCCACCCCCGCCAGCAACATTGCCTGAGCAGCCTGCTGTGGCTGGCCGGTGAGGGCTATTTGCGCCACCAGGGAACGCTGGGCTACGAAGCGGTGAACCAGGCCGAACTCAGCCAAAAAGCTTTTGTCCGGCTGGCTTCGGCCCAACATCCCTTTGCCACCGGTCTGGACGGCATGCCGGCCAGCATTCAACGCACACAAGGTAGCCTGGCGCAGCAACTGCGCCAGCACCTGCGAAACGGCGACACCGAAGCACTGATCCGGGTGATGCAGCATTTTTTCAGCATGGACTGACGAAACCAACCTTGCCTGCCGTTGTCACTGTTACACTGCTGTGCGGTTTCAGCGGGCCAGAATCTTGATTTTCGTGCTGCTGTCACCATTTAGCAGATATCCCTTTCACAACGGAGCACTACGCACATGATGCGCATCTTCCTTTTCCTGGCAACCAACATTGCCGTTCTCATCATCGCCAGCATCACCCTGAAACTGCTGGGCGTTGACCGTTTTACCGGCCAGAATCACGGCGACCTGCTGATCTTCTGTGCCGTGTTCGGTTTTACCGGCTCGTTCATTTCGCTGTTTCTGTCCAAATGGATGGCCAAACAGTCCACCCGCACCCAGATCATTGACCAGCCCCGCACCCATCAGGAGCAATGGCTGGTCAGCACCGTACAGCGCATGGCCCAGCAAAAAGGCATCGGCATGCCCGAGGTCGGCATTTTCCCCGCCTATGAAGCCAACGCCTTTGCCACCGGCTGGAACCGCAACAATGCGCTGGTAGCCGTTAGCCAGGGCTTGCTGGAGCGTTTTTCCCGTGAAGAGGTGGAAGCGGTACTGGCCCACGAGATCGGTCACGTCGCCAATGGCGACATGGTCACCCTGACCCTGATCCAGGGCGTGGTGAACACCTTTGTCATGTTCTTTGCCCGTATTTTCGGCAACTTTGTTGACCGTGCCATTCTCAAAAACGAAAGCGACGGCCCCGGTATCGGCTACTACATTGCCACCATCGTGGCCGAGCTAGTGCTGGGTATTCTGGCCAGCATCATTGTGATGTGGTTCTCGCGCAAGCGTGAATACCGGGCCGATGAAGCCGGCGCCGAACTGGCCGGCACCGGAGCCATGATCAACGCCCTGCGCCGCCTGCAAGTTGAATCCGGCCAGGTCGAATCACAAATGCCGGAAAGCATGGCCGCCTTTGCCATCAGTGGCGGCCTGAAAAACGGTCTGGCCGGGCTGCTGATGAGCCACCCGCCACTGGAAGACCGCATCGCCGCCCTGCAACAACGCCACTAATCGCCCCATGCAAAAGCCCGTCAATGTTGACGGGCTTTTTGGTGGCTGAACGCTCAGCGTTTGCGCCGGTTTTTCTGCACGGACGCGAGCGCCTGTTCCAGCTTCCCCACCAGCCGGGAGTCGTGGCAGGCCGATTGTTTGCTCACCGCCAAATGGTAACTGCGGGTGCGCACCGGCTGCGTCAGCGCTTCAATCAGCCCGTCCTTGCGGGCCTGCTGCAAAGCCCCCTGCCGGGAATCGTCCCTGGCCACAAAAAAGTCGATTTCGCCGGCCAGCAATGCCTGCAAGGCAGCAGACTGATCCGGCAGCGGACGCAGTTGCTGCTGGTGCAACACCGGCAATAGCGACCGCAGCACGCCGCTTTTCTGCTGCTGCGCCCAGCTTCCACCCCGCAAGCCTTCCAGCTGCGGCCAATGCTCCAGGCTGACCAGTTCACCGGCCCGCACCCACAGCAGCATCTGCTCTTGCCACAACGGCGGCTGCAGCAGCTGCCCGCTGCCCGACTTGGCCGAGCCGGCTTCCAGTGCCAGCCACAGATCCAGTACGCCCGCATCAAACTCGTCCCGTTTGCCCCCGGTGACATGCAACTGCAAACCGCTGGCCTTGCCCAACTGTTGCAACAACGTGCCCGCATCGACCCCGGCCCCGGTCAACAGGCCATCATCCACGGCCAGATACAGCTGCTCGCAAGACGGCGGTGGCGGCACATCAGCCCGGGCTGCACTGGCCAGCATACCGGCCAGCACAACGGTCAAAACTCGTAACAGCATGATAATTGCGTATCCAACGGCCACAAAAAACCCGCCAAATATAGCGGGTTTTCTGTCGGGTTGCCGGTAAAACTTAAAGTGCGGCATCCAGTTGCGGCACCACTTCAAACAGGTCAGCCACCAGACCGTAGTCGGCAACCTGGAAGATGGGAGCGTCTTCATCCTTGTTGATGGCAACAATGACCTTGGAACCGCTCATGCCGGCCAGGTGCTGGATGGCACCGGAGATACCGACGGCAATGTACAGGTCAGGGGCA
>CAZMLX010000152.1:0-5534 GCA_964567275.1 uncultured Thiopseudomonas sp.
AAGTTGCCGCCCAGGTTGCCGCTTCCAAGAAGTAAGCAATCCGCAGTATAAAAAACCGCCCCTGCCGAAAGGTTGGGGCGGTTTTTTGTTTGTATTCTTTCCTCAGGGGCAGACAGCGGCTGTAGTGACGGTTGGCTGCCTTTAAAAGCACGCCTGCATACACGATAATCCCCTGCCTGACGCATCTGTATAATAGCCAACATTATTCTGCGTTTCCTTGTGTCAGTAAGGAGTGTATGTGGCATTACAGCCCAAAGCCTTGGTATTTGATCTGGAGTGCGTCCCTGATAGCGGGGGCAGGTTTGAGAAAATTATCAAACTGGCCGGTTTGCGCCCGGATACCGGCGCAGAACTTGAGCAAAAGGTTTCTGGTGACGCGGATCGTGCCTTGCAGGCACTGGACAGTCTGGGGCAGGGCGCCAACTTTTTGCTGGGTCACAACCTCCTTGAACATGATTTGCCACTGTTGCGCAAACAGGCACCGGAGCTGGAGCTGCATGGCCTGCCGGCGGTGGATACCCTGCGCCTGTCGCCGCTGGCTTTTCCGCAAAACCCCTATCACCGGCTGATCAAGGATTACAAACTGATCCGTGACAGCCTGAACTCGCCGCTGGCTGATTGCCGTTCAACGCTGGCGCTGTTTCTTGACCAAAACAGCGCACTGGAGCAGCTGAACCGTAATAACCGGCCGGAGCTATTGTGTTACCAGGCGCTGCTGGCGCCAAAGCGTACAGATGACCTGAGCAGTTTTTTTGCCAACAGCGCCAGGCGTTTTGCTGTTGACGAGCCTGAGTTGCGCCTAATGATTCCCGAGCTGCTCAGGGAGCAGGATGGCAGCTTGAAGCGTGATCTCAAGGTCTGCAAAGAGCGTTTGCAGCGGCTGCTGGATGAAGATTTGCTGCAACCGGACATGCGCTGGCCGATTGCCTATGCACTGGCCTGGCTTCGGGTATCGGATGGCAACTCGGTGCTGGCGCCCTGGGTGCGCAATCAGTTTCCGGATACAGGCAAGTTGATCAGCGAGCTGCGCGATGTGCCCTGTGGTGCGGATGATTGTCAGTATTGCCGTACCACCCATGACCCCAGGCATGAGCTGCTGCGGTATTTTGGGTTTGCGGATTTTCGTTGTGAGTCGCCGGGCAACAGCCTGCAACACGATATCGTACTGGCGGGGATGCGCAGCGAACATGTGTTGGCGGTATTGCCTACCGGCGGCGGCAAGTCGCTCTGTTACCAGTTGCCGGCACTGAACCGCTATCACCGCAACGGCAGTTTGACCGTGATTATTTCTCCGCTGCAGTCGCTGATGAAGGATCAGGTCGACGGGCTGTTGAAAAAAGGTATTCAGTGTGCGGCCACGTTGAACGGTTTGCTGACCATGCCGGAGCGGGCCGATGTGCTGGAAAAAATCCAGCTGGGTGATGTCGGCATTTTGCTGGTGTCGCCGGAACAGTTTCGCAACAAGGCGTTTCGCAGTGCCATCAAGCAACGACAAATAGGCGGCTGGATTTTTGACGAGGCACACTGCCTGTCCAAGTGGGGCAGTGATTTTCGTCCTGATTATCTTTATGTGTCGCGCTTTATTCGCGAGCAGTTTGGCGATCAGCCGTTGGCGCCACTGGGTTGTTTTACCGCGACCGCCAAGCAGGATGTGCTGGAGGATATCCGTGCGCATTTTCGCAAGGCTCTGGGGGTAGAGTTTCGCGATTTTCTAGGCAGTCATGAGCGGACCAATCTGGGCTTTGAAGTGATTCCGACGCAAAAGTCGGGGAAAAATCTTCTGGTCAGCCAGCTGTTGCGTGACCACTTGCAGGGCTGCGAAGGCGGCGCTGTTGTGTTTGTCGCCAGCCGCAAACATAGCGAACAGCTGGCGGCTTTTCTGCATGAGCAGGGCTGGGCCTGCCAGCACTTTCATGCCGGTTTGCAGCCGCATGACAAAACCGATATTCAGGATGACTTTATCGCTGGCCGTCTGCAGGTGATTGTTGCCACCAACGCCTTTGGCATGGGCGTGGACAAGGACAATGTGCGGCTGGTAATTCATGCCGATATTCCCGGCTCGCTGGAGAACTATTTGCAGGAAGCCGGCCGTGCCGGGCGAGACCAGAACAGTGCACATTGTGTGCTGTTGTATGACGAACAGGATGTCGAGCGCCAGTTTGGCATGGTGGAGCGTTCCTGCCTGAGTCAGCGCGATATCAACCAGATTTTGCGCAAGCTGCGTATCGAGCATAAAAACCGCAAGGGCGAGGCTCTGGTGATTACCGCCGGTGAAATCCTGCTGGACGAGCAGGTGGATACCAGCTTTGACACGGACGACAGTGATGCCGAAACCAAGGTGGTGACCGCCATTGCCTGGCTGGAGCGGGCCGGCTTTCTCAAGCGTGATGAAAATCGCACCCAGCTGTTTCCCGCCCGCATGGAGCTGTCGCTGTCCGAGGCGCTGGAGCGGCTGGAGCTGGCTGACCTGTCGGCACGGCGTACACAGGAGTATGGGGCGGTTGTGCGTTATCTGGATTCGGCGGATGCCGACGAGCGCATTAACACCGATAACCTGATGCAGTTGACAGGCCTGACTGCCGACGAAGTGGTTTGCATGTTGCGTCAGCTTGAAGACATGGGTGTGCTGGTCAATGACACGCCGGTGACCGTTTATGTACGTCGTGGCGTTAAAAGCAGCTCGCGCCAGCGGCTTGAACAAGGCCTGGCACTGGAAAAAGCGCTGTTTAAGTTGTTGCCTGAACTGGCTGCAGATGCTGAAAAGGGTGAGTGGCAGGACATCCATGTGGCCGCCTTGACCAGTCGTCTGCGCGAGCTGACCGGCGACGACCAGGTGTTGCCGCTACAGGTGGTGCGCCTGCTGCGCAGCATGGGCGAGGATCACGAGATTGGCAATCCGCAGCGCCGCAGCTTTGAGCTGCGTGAACTGTCACGGGATTATCTGCGTATCCGTATCGGCGGAGGGTACAGTTGGCGGCAAATCGAGGGCTTTTCCGGACGGCGCCAGCAGGTGGCGGGCGTGTTGTTGCAGTTCTTGCTGGAAAAGCTGCCGCAGGGACTGAATGCCAAGAATCTGCTGGTTGAAACCACCTTTGGCCAGCTTAACGGGGCGCTGGTTTCAGACCTGAGCCTGCAAAGGCTGATTCCGCCTGATGAGCGTAACAATGCTGTGCAGCGGGTGTTGCTCTACCTGCACCGCCAGGAAATCCTCACCCTCAACCACGGCATGACGGTGATGCGCCGCGCCATGTGTATTGAAATCGATACGGACAAAAACAGCCGAAGTTTCACCAAAGAGGACTATCTGCGGCTGGATGACCATTACCGTGAAAAACGCATCCAGGTGCATGTGATGCGCGAGTATGCGCAGCTGGCGCTGCAGAAAATCGGCCAGGCGCTGCAATTGGTGGTGGACTACTTCAGTTTGCCGCGCCAGGCCTTTATCCGGCGCTACTTTGCCGGGCGTGAGCAAATATTGTCGCTGGCTACCAGTGAAGAGTCCTGGAAGGCTATTATCGGCAGCCTGAATCCGGTACAGCGCAAGGTGGTGACGGATGATGACGACCAGAACCGTCTGGTGCTGGCCGGCCCCGGTTCGGGCAAAACACGGGTGATTGTGCACCGCATTGCCTATCTGTTGCGGGTGCGACGGGTGCCGGCGGGCAGCATTGTGGCGCTGACCTTTAACCGCCATGCCGCCAACGAAATTCGCCAGCGCCTGTTTGCGCTGGTGGGTAGCGATGCTTACGGGGTTAGCGTGTTTACCTATCACCGCATGGCCATGCGTCTGACCGGCACCAGCTTTGCCCGCCATGAAAAAATTGCCGAAGCCAGCCTGGATGCGGTGCTGGAACGGGCGACTGCCATGCTGGAGGGCAGTCTGGACATAGAGGGTGAGGATGATCTGCGCGAGCAGTTGCTGCGTGGCTATCGCTACATGCTGGTGGACGAATATCAGGATATCGACCAGCTGCAATACCGTCTGGTGGCGGCGCTGGCCGGTCGCAATGTTGATGAAGACGGCAAGCTGTGCATTCTGGCTGTGGGTGACGATGACCAGAATATCTACCAGTGGCGTGACACCAGTAACCGGTTTATCGAATCGTTTTGCCGGGACTATGACGCCGAAATTGATTTTCTGGTGGACAACTACCGCTCCAGCGGGCACATCATTGCCGCCGCCAACCGGCTGATTGCCGCCAACAGCGGGCGAATGAAAGCGTTGCATCCGATTCATATTGATGTGTTGCGTGCTGCCGAGCCGCCCGGTGGGCAATGGAAGAATCTGGACCCTGAACGCGCCGGGCTGGTGCAGCGCCTGCGGATAGAGGCATCGCACTACGAGCAGGACAACCTGCAGGCGCAGGCAGCCATGGGCGAGCTGGTGCGGCTGCTGAAGCTGGAGCAAGTCGGTGGCTGGCAGGGTTGTGCAGTGCTGGCCCGCACCCATCAGCAACTGCAGCCGGTACAGGCCTGGTGTGAGCAGCAAGGTATTGCCTATCATCTGGCAGCTGATAAGGGCCAGAGCCTGCCGCTGACCCGCCGGCGTGCTTTTGTGCGGGTCATTGACTGGCTGCGTAGCCGGTCGCAGCCGGTGACGCCCGTTCAATGCCTGGCGCAACTGAAAGAAAGCGTATTTGCATCCCTGTCGCCTGTCTGGCAGGCGTTTTTCTGTGAGGCCTTTGCCCAGCTGGAAGCCGAGCTGGGTGACAGCCAGCTGCAGGGCAGCGGTTTGCTCGACTGGCTGTATGACTATGCCAGCGAGCTGCGCGAACAGCCGCAGCCGGGCTTGTATCTGGGTACCGTACACTCGGCCAAGGGGCTGGAGTTTCGCCATGTGGTGGTACTGGATGGCGGCTGGAACAGTCAGCCGGACAAGCTGGAAGAAGAGCGCCGGCTCTATTATGTGGCCATGACCCGCGCCGAACAGACCCTGACCCTGTGCGAATTTGCCGGTGGCAATCCGTTTAGCCTGCAGTTGGCCGACTTGGCCAGGCAGGAGGACTTTCACGGTAGTTTCCAGCCGTCACTGCAACAACGCTTTGCCTGTTTGAGTCTGGCCGACGTGGATATTGGCTATGCCGGCCGCCAGGCAGACAATCAGCCATTACACCGGCACATTGCCGCCCTGAACGAAGGCGATGCCTTGCAGTTGCGTGAAAATGGTGGCATTTACGAGATTTTAAGTGAAGAAGGCAGGCTGGTTGGCCGTACCGCCAGGCGCTTTCAGCTGCCTTTTACATTTTCCGAACTGGAAGTGGCCGCCATTATCACCCGTTACCGGGATGACAGCAGCGAAGAATATCGTGACCTCTGCAAGACGGAACGCTGGGAAGTGGTGGTGCCCCGGGGGCGAAGCTGATGAACCGGTGCGCGGGGTAACTGCCAGCCGGGGTTGTGACCAGACAAGCAGGGACCGCATGTTCAGTGATTTGGAATACGACCAGGAGTATTGCCTGGGCGAGATAGCCTGCCGGCCCGCACATTACCCCCTCGTTTACTTGCCTGCTATCAGGTTATAATCCGCCGGATAA
>CAZMLX010000153.1:0-1929 GCA_964567275.1 uncultured Thiopseudomonas sp.
GCCGAACAATGTGGCGTCAAAATCCTCGACCCGCTGCCTTACCTCTGCGATGACCAATACTGCTATGGCTCACGGGACGGTCGTCCGCTGTATTACGACGACGACCACCTGAGTGAATACGGCAACAAATTCCTGGTACCCATGTTTGAGCAGGTCTTTGCCGGGCAGGAATAAGCCGGTACAGAAGGCCGGAGCAGGGCAGCTCCGGCCGTGCTGTTACAGCGGATGGTGATAGAACATCGAGTAGGAGTCTACGCCGTCGTTGGGCTTTTTGATGCGGGCATTGGAATGGTGAAATGCCTGTACGCCCAGTTTGCCCCGGTTGGGCAGGGTGATGCCCAGGGCAATGCGGTCTTCAAAGCTGAAGGCAACCCCCAGCTTTTGGCCGCTAACCCGGGTTTTGGAGAAGCCGGCAATGCCGATGCTGCCTTCAACAAAGGGTTGCAGCCGTGGCCGGGTAAAGGTGTAAGTGAAAACCGGTGCCAGCGACAGCGAGTGGGCGCTGGAGGAGCCGCTGCCGCTGCCCCAGTAGGTGTAAGCGCCGCTCCAGTAGCCGCCAAGCTGGCCACGTTCGCTGGCGAACCAGGTTTTTTGCCAGGGCTGGGCCAGACCGGTACGCAGCACGCTGTGCCCCTGGCTGGTGGCGCCAGCGGCAACCGTGACCTCAAGGGCCTGGGCCTGGCTGATGGCAAAGGATAAAGCTGCGGTCAAAAGCAGGGATGATTTCTTCATTTTTTTTGATTCCATGCAATAAAATCTGTGCCGGCCAGCCATGCTGCCACGCTCATGGGCCGGGTATGTTAAACTGCGCCCCCTCTGCCACAAGGGAAAACGGGGCGATTTTCGTCCGTTGAAACAGACCTTTTTGTTGGCAGAAAACACTATAGTGCCAATGTGCCTTGTTAGGAAGGTGCAGCGTGCCGGACAAGCCCTTAACTTGATTATGCTCTGGTTGCCCGCCCTGCCGGGCAGGCGACCGGACGTCACTGCGGAAATTTCATGACACTGCCTGCCCATCATCTGGAGCTGCTTAGCCCGGCCCGTGACAGTTCCATTGCCAAAGAAGCCATCTTGCATGGTGCCGACGCCGTCTATATTGGCGGGCCCGGTTTTGGCGCACGGCACAATGCCGCCAACCCGGTGCAGGATATTGCCGAGCTGGTCGAATTTGCCCACCAATTTCATGCGCGGGTGTTTGTTACGCTCAATACCATTTTGCACGACAACGAGCTGGAGCCGGCCCGCCGGCAGATTCATGAACTGTACGATGCCGGTGTGGATGCGCTGATCGTGCAGGATATGGGCGTGCTGGAGCTGGATATTCCGCCGATCGAGCTGCATGCCAGTACCCAGTGCGATATTCGCACGCTGGACAAGGCCCGATTTTTATCCCGGGCCGGCTTTTCCCAGCTGGTACTGGCACGCGAGCTGAATTTGCAGCAAATTCGTGACATTAGCGGCCAGGTTGACGCCACGATCGAGTTTTTTATTCATGGTGCGCTGTGCGTGGCTTACTCCGGGCAGTGCAATATTTCCCATGCCCAGACCGGCCGCAGCGCCAACCGGGGTGACTGCTCGCAGGCGTGCCGTTTGCCCTACACGCTCAAGGACAATCAGGGCCGGGTGGTGGCTTACGACAAGCACTTGCTGTCGATGAAGGACAATGACCAGAGCGCCAACCTGGGTGCGCTGGTGGATGCCGGAGTGCGTTCGTTCAAAATTGAAGGCCGCTACAAGGACATGGCTTATGTGAAAAACATCACTGCCCATTACCGGCAGCTGCTGGATGGCATTCTGGAGCAAAAACCGGAACTGGCACGGGCTTCCAGTGGCCGTACCGGACATTTCTTTACCCCCAGTCCGGACCAGACCTTCCACCGTGGCAGTACCGATTACTTTGTCACCGAGCGCAAAATCGACATTGGTGCC
>CAZMLX010000153.1:1939-5428 GCA_964567275.1 uncultured Thiopseudomonas sp.
TATTGGCCTGCCGGTGGGAGAAATCCTCAGCGTGGGCAAAAACGATCTGATGGTGCAAACCACCACGCCGCTGAATAATGGCGATGGTCTTAATGTACTGTACAAGCGGGAAATCAGCGGTTTTCGTGTTAATACGGCCCAATTGCTGGCGGAGTTTGCACAGGACGGTCAGCCGCAGTATCAATATCGGCTGCTGCCCAATGAGCTGCCGGCCGAATTTCAAAAGCTGCGGCCCGGCCATGCGCTGAATCGCAACCTGGATCACAACTGGCAGCAGGCATTACAAAAAACGTCTGCCGAGCGCCGTGTGCAACTGGACTGGCAGCTGACTCTGGATGAACAGTGTCTGACGGCTACCGCCACCAGCGAAGAAGGCGTCAGCGTGACCGCCAGGCTGGACGGCCCCTTTGCTGCCGCCAGCAAGCCGCAGCCGCTGGACGAGCAGTTGCGGGATCTGTTCGGCCAGTTGGGCACCACTATTTACCAGGCTGCTGGCACCCGTGTGGAGGCACAGCCGGGGCTGTTTGTGCCGGCATCAGCGCTGAAAAAACTGCGCCGTGAAGCTATCGCTCTACTGGATGTCGCCCGTGAGCAGGCACGTCCCAAAGGCAGCCGCAAGGCGGTCAGCAATCCGCCGCCGGTTTATCCGGATACCCAGTTGTCGTTTTTGGCCAATGTGTACAACGAAAAGGCCCGGGCGTTTTACCACAAATATGGCGTACAGCTGATTGATGCCGCCTTTGAGGCGCATCAGGAGCAGGGCGAAGTGCCGGTGATGATCACCAAGCACTGCCTGCGTTTCTCGTTCAACCTGTGTCCCAAGCAGGCCAAGGGATTTACCGGGGTGCGCAACAACGCCAGCGACATGCAGCTGGTGCATGACAATGAAGTGCTGACGCTTAAGTTCGACTGTCGCCCCTGCGAGATGCATGTGGTGGGCAAGATCAAACCGCATATTTTCAACGGCCCGCCGCCCGGCAGCCAGGCCGAACCGGTGCGCATGGTTGGTTTTGCCCAGGGTATGCATTAATACGATAATGCACTGAAAAGCTATGTGCCCGCTCGCCTGGGGCTGTCCGGATCTTGAGGCTGTGACTTGCCTCGCTGGATGTTGCGACTGTGCACAGCAGACGGCACCACCCGCCGTCATTCGCGTTTTGCATGGCAAAATTGAAGAATCCAGCGGTGTGTGTTCTGTGCAGACGCTGGCGTTTTCGTCATTGCCGGACTTGATCCGGTAATCCTCTGGAACCGGGAGCGGGCTGGGAAAGATCATTCGTCCCGGCCGGGTGAGGACGGTGTAAACCGGGCTGGCAAGCGTGGCTATCTGACAATGTTTGAAACCAACAGGAGCAACAATGATCGCAAGCATGGTGCTGCATGACCTGACCCTGTGGCTGGGCTGGTTGCTGTATGGGCCGGTGGTGCTGTTGGCACTGTTCAAGGCGCCCTGGGTGGAGCTGTTTAGCGATACCCGCCGGCAGCACCTGCTGTTTGGGACCGTTTTCTGCCTGTGCATGCTGTGGCTGCTGCGCCGGGATTTTCCCAGCGGGGTGGCGGTGCATTTTATCGGCATGACGGCTGTCACCCTGTTGCTGCACTGGCCGCTAGCGATTCTGGCCGGACTGTTTGCCCAGCTGGTGCTGGTGTTGTTCGGCAAGCCGGAGTTGGCAGCGGTGGGCATCAACGGCCTGTTGCTGGTGTTGTTGCCGGTATTGATTGCCGAGCTGGCAGCGGCCTGGGTGGAACGCTTCAAACCGGACAACCTGTTTGTTTACATCTTCTGCTCCTGCTTTTTTCCGGCAGCGCTGACAGCGGTGCTTTGTGCCATCTGTGGTTTTGCCTTGCTCTGGTTTAACGGCCTGTACGAATTTCCCCCCTGGCTCGACGACTTCTTCGGCATGGTGCTGCTGGTGGCCTTTCCCGAGGCGTTTATCAACGGCACCCTGATTACCTCACTGGTGGTATTCAAACCGGAATGGCTGGAAACCTTCAACCGCACCCGTTACCTGCAGGCGCCCTGGAAGGAAGAACGCTGAAGCCGCGCCAGGCTTGCACATTTGTCATTGCCCGACTTGATCGGGCAATCTCCTTTAGCAGTAACTGCTTTTAGCTTTTACTCCAAGCTATCAGTGCTCACCGCGACAGCAGCCGGGCGTAGCCGGGCCACTCCCTTCCCAACGGCGCTGTGGTGTTGTGGCGGGAAAGGCCGGAGCAAAGCATCAGCGCCTGTGACGAAGCTCGCTTCGGCGCAGGCAGCGTCAGCTTTGCGCAGCGCCTTGCCCGCCCACACCAGCAACCCGCCCACACCCCAAACAACACTCCAGCAAAGCCAACAAATCCATCGCCAATTTCCTGTAAACTTGCCCGTTTTCCATTGCAGTTCAGGATGACACCATGGCGCATTTGTTACGCATCATCATGATCAACGGCCACCTCGGAGGCGTGGTGGAGCTGGATGTGCAGGGGCACAGCAATATCTGTGGCAGCAACGCCTCGGGCAAGACCACCCTGCAGCGGCTGATTCCGGTGTTTTACGGCGAGCGGCCCAATGCCGTGGTGCCGCGCACACGGCAAAAATTCGACCGTTATTACCTGCCGCACACCGACTCTTATCTGGTGTATGAGTACCGCCGCGAGTCTGGCGCGCTGTGCATGGCGGTGTTGATGCGCAGCAGCGACGAGGGCATCAGCTACCGTCTGGTGGCCGCGCCCTATGACAGCTGCCTGTTTTTGCAGCAGCAGGAGGACGGCCAGCTGCATGCACGCAGCTATGCCGATTTTGTCCGCCATCTGCGGGTGGAAAATATCGACTTTTCCAACAAGATCGACAGCATCAGCGATTATCGCGCCATTATCCAGAACGATGTCGGCAGCCTGAAGCTGGACCGGCTGGCGGTTAACCGCCTGCGCCAGGATGCACTGCGCTACAGCCTGTGCGACAACCCGCATCGCCTGCGCCATATCGAAAAGCTGGTCAGTGCCGTGCATGCCAAAGAAGGCAAGATGGACACCCTGAAAACCATGCTGGCGGCCATCTTTGAGGAAGAAGGCGTCGATCTGCCCAGTACCCGCATTAAAAGCGCCCAGGTGCGCGAGTGGGTACAGCAGGTGCGCCAGTCGCGCCGTCTGCAGGGGCTGCGTCAGCAATTCGACAAGCTGGATAGCCAGGTTTTGCAGCTGGAAGACTGCGAGCTGCTGATTGCCCGTTTGCAACCGCTGTTGCAACAGGATGCTGGCGATCTCAAACGCCAGCATGCCGACCTTGAGCAGCAGATTGGCCAGTGGCAGGGCGAGCTGCAACAGCAGGAGGACGCCTACAAGGCGCAGCGGCATGAGCATGACAACCGCCTTAGCCAGATCAAGAGCGAGCAGCAGCAGACCCAGCTGACGCTGGACAGCATTGAGCAGCGTTTTCACGACTACGAGCTGCGCGACATGCCGGCGCTGGAACAGGACATCGCATGGCTGCTGCAATGACCCGCAGGG
>CAZMLX010000154.1:0-5371 GCA_964567275.1 uncultured Thiopseudomonas sp.
TTGCCAAACAGGCTCTGGATACCGGGGCTGCTGCCAATGATGCCGATGTCCTGGTTGTCGGCCGTGGCTACGGGCGTATTGTCAGCAACCGGTACGATGCCGGCAGGGGCCGGCCTGCTGGTCAGAATGCGCTCGATGGTGGCCAGCATGTCCTGGTGGTCAAAGGGTTTGGCAATGTAGTCAATGGCACCCAGCTTCATGCTGTCGACTGCCGAACGCAGGCTGGCATAGCTGGTCATGATCAGCACCGGAGCCGGGCAGGCGCAGGTCACTGATGATCAGTGAAAAATCGGCGGGCGAGTAGCTGTCCAGCGCCTGCTGGACCGAGCCTGCCTCGTTGACCTGGTACCCGTTGCGCTCCAACAGGCGCTTCAGGGATGAGCGGATAATGGGCTCATCTTCAATAATCAGAATTCGGGACATCAAAAGTTTCTCTCATCAGGCGGCGTTATCCCGGGTCAGTTGCGAGACGCTGTTTGTTGTTGGAGGTAGCGTGGCAACTGGATGTAAAAGCGGGTTCCGGCAGTGACGGAATCATAGGGACTTTCTACACGGATTTCGCCTTGGTGCTCCTTGACGATGGCATACACCATCGACAGGCCGAGCCCGGTGCCTTCACCGGGATCTTTGGTGGTAAAAAAAGGTTCGAATAGCTGGGCCTGGTGTTCCGGGCTGATACCGCAACCCTGGTCACTGATGGTTAGTACTACGGTGTCCGGCCCGGTCCGGGTTTCCAGCAGGATACTGCTGCCGGCAGGGCTGGCGTGGCGGGCATTGCCCAGCAGGTTGACCAGCACCTGCTGCAAGCGCTGGGCATCGCCCAGAATCAGGTGGCCGGCATCGCAATGATTGACGAACCGGACCTGGCGCGCTTCGGAGTCCAACGATAAGAGGTTCACCGCATCTTTGCAAATATTCTGCCAGTCGAGGGGGGCAAAAGCCTGGCTGCGGTCAGCCCCGGAGTGGGAGAAACTCATCATTGACTGCACAATGCGGGTGATGCGGCGGGTTTGCTCGATGACCTGGGCGCTGATGTCTTGTAGCTCGTCATCGTCGGGCCGCTCTTCCTGGACGATTTGTGCCAGGCAGGCAATGCCGGTGACCGGGTTGCCGATCTCGTGGGCAACGCCGGCCGCCATCCGGCCCAGCGAGGCCAGCCGCTGGGCGTGAATCAGGCGGTCTTCCAGCTGACGGTTTTCGGTCACATCTTCCAGCAGCAGCACCTGGCCGCTCCCGCCGATTTCACCGTCCTGTTCGATGGCGGCCTTGTGCAGGTTGAGCCAGCGGCTGCCATATTTGCCATGCAAATGCTTGTGGCTGATCTGTTGTTGACGACCCTGGCAAAAATCGAGCAGCAGCTCCCGCCAGGGCGGATCGATGTTGCCGAGTTCGCCACCAGCAGCCCGGCTGGCGGAAATGCCGGTCAGGTTTTCCATGGCCCGGTTCCAGATCAGGATTTCACCTTCGGGCGACAGCGAGCAGATGCCCAGCGGCAGGTCGTGCAGGATCTGGCGGTGGTAGCGGCGCAGGGTATCCAGTTCGGCAGCCAGTCCGGTCATGCGTGAACGATAGTCTTCCAGCCGGTTTTCAATAAAGTGAATATCGCCAGTGACATAGCCTTCGGCTTCGTTGCGGAAGGGAATAAAGCTGTTGACCAGATCGCGGGCCACGCTGGGGCCAAGCAGGCCGGACAAGTTGGCTTCGATACGGTCGCGCAGCCGGCGCAGGGCAAAGGCACGGCTTTCGTCAAATGGCAGCTCCAGCTCCTGCAGGGCGTGATCCACTTCACGCTGGGCGGCCATGGCGCCCAGCGGGCTGCTCAGGGCAGCGGCAAAGTCCTGGGGCGAGCGGGCCAGCAGGCTGCGGCTTTCCTGGATGTGGTCACGGTTGACCAGGCAGGCCTGGCGGGTGCGCTGCTCTTCGCTGCTGGTTTCCGTCAGCAGTGACAGCAACACAAACGCGCTGACATTGACCGCCAGCGACAGGCTGATGGTCAGGTGCCAGTTACTATCGCCGGGCAGGTGGTGCAGGCTGTAGCCAGCCAGGGTGACGGGCTCGATCAGACCGAGCATGGGCAGCAGGTGCACACAGATCCAGAACAGCAGTCCGGCGCTAATGCCACCGATAAAGCCGTTGCGATTGGCTTTTGGCCAGTACAGGAGGGCCAGCACCGCCGGCAAAAACTGCAAACCGCCGGCAAAGGCCGTTGCTCCCAGTCCGGACAGTTCATGGCCCTTGCCCAGCAACCGGTAAAAACCGTAACCGGCCAGAATCAGGGTGAAAATCAGCAGCCGGCGAATCCACTTCAGCCACAGGTAAATGGTGTCATCCGCCGGTGGCTGATACAGCGGCAGTACCAGATGATTCAGGGCCATGCCGGACAGAGCCAGAATCAGCACCACAATCACGCCACTGGCCGCCGACAGGCCGCCCATAAAAGCCAGCAAGACCAGGCCCTGGTGATCGATGGAAAGACCCAGTCCGATGCTGAAATACTCGGGGGGTGTGGTGACGCCGAGTTTGAGACTGCCCCACAGAATCAGCGGTACCGGCAGGCTCATCAGCAGCAGGAACAGCGGCAACCCCCAGCTGGCACTGTGCATGGCGCCGGGGTTGAGGTTTTCGGTGAAAATCATGTGAAACATGTGGGGCATGACAATGGCCGCCGCAAAAAACAGCAGCAACAGGGTGCGCCACTGGTCTTGCGGCAGCGGGCTTTGCAGCTGTTCCAGCAGGTCCCGGTTGTTGTGCAGCCACTGTTGCAGGTCGGCCGGGCCATCAAACACATGAAACAGCACAAAGCCGCCAAGGGCAGTGATGGCCACCAGCTTGAGTACCGACTCGAATGCCATGGCAAACACGATACCTTCATGCCGCTCCCGTGATGCGACATGGCGGGCACCAAACAGGATGGTAAACAGGGCAATCAGAACACAGAATACCAGTGCTACCTTTTCCTGGGAGGCTTCACCGGTCAGAATCTGGGCCGTTTGTGACACTGCCTGTATTTGCAGGGCGAGCAGGGGCAACGAGCACAGGATCAGCCCGAGTGTGGTCAGGGTACCGGCGGTACTGCTGCGAAAGCGGAATGCAAACAGGTCGGGCAGGGACGCCAGCTGGTGGGTACGGCTCAGGCGCAGAATGGGTTTGAGCAACACCGGCGCCAGCATGAATGCACCCGACAGCCCCAGGTAAATGGCCAGAAAGCCGTGCCCATACTGATACGCCAGACCGACAGCGCCATAAAACGCCCAGGCACTGGCATAAATGCCCAGCGACAGGCTGTAGGTCAGCGGGTGGTGCAGCAGGCGGCGGGGCACCAGACCCCGCTCGGCCAGCCAGGCGGCAATAAACAGCGTGAGCAGATAGCTGATGCTGATCAGCATCAGCTGGCTGGTATCAATATTCGTCGGCATCACGGGGGCTCTGCAGGGCAAAGGTGGCGGCAATCAGCAACAGCCATAGCAGGTAAGGCCGGTACCAGCTGCCATGGCCGGCAATCCACCATTCCATGATGGCCGGTGAAAACAGAAACAGTCCCACGACCAGAATGAGTACCAGACGGTAAATGTGCATGGTGGCGGGCTCCGTCAGGGCCGGGGACTGGCAAAATGGCCACGCCGCTGTTCGGCGCGGAACTCCAGGGTGCTGGCCCGGTAGCCGCTACGCAGTGCCGGCAGCGGCAGACAGCTCTGCCAGCGGGCGTCGGGTTGCAGCGGCTGCCGGCTATCAAAGACCGGGTTGTTATAGCGATCCTCCACCAGGTTGGTGCGTTCGCCGGGGCGGTAGGCGGCAATGCGCCAGCTCAGGCTGTGCAAAGCCAGGTCGCTGGTATTGTGCAGGCTGACCTGCAGCGGCTGTTCGGCCGGGCACTGCTCCGGGGCGTAGACCAGCTGCAGTTCCAGTCCGGCCAGTCGTTGTTCGGTGCTGCTTTCCTGCCATTGCAACCACAGTGCCAGCATTATAATCAGGCTGAACAACGGCACCGCCACCGCCAGGGTGCGCTTGGGATAACGCAGCAGCAGGGCAGCCCAGGTCAGCAGGGGGAGCAAAAAAAATGGCATGGCGGCTTACTCGCTGTGATCACGCAGGAACACCAGGTGATTGGGTGTCGACTGCTCGGCACTGAAGTAATAGCCTTCGCTGTCAAAACCCTGCAGGTCGGTCACCGACCGGATGCGGTTTTCGATGACGTAGCGGACCATCAGGCCGCGGGCTTTTTTGGCGTAAAAGCTGATGATCTTGTACTGGTCGCCTTTTTGGTCCTTGAAATCGACATTGACCAGATTGCCCTTGAGCAGGCGGGGTTTGATCGCCTTGAAATATTCATTGGAAGCCAGGTTGAGCAAAGTGCCCATACCCTGCTGCTCCATGTAGTCGTTCAGGGTTTCGGTCAGCAGGTTGCCCCAGAACTCATACAAATCCTTGCCGCCGCTATTGGTCACTTTGGTGCCCATTTCCAGCCGGTAGGGCTGCATCAGGTCCAGCGGGCGCAGCAGGCCATAGAGTCCGGACAGCATGCGCAGGTGAGTTTGGGCGTACTCCAGCTGCTCTGCATCCAGGCTGTCAGCGTCCAGTCCGGTATAGACATCGCCCTTGAATGCCAGCAGCGCCGGTTTGGCATTGTCGAGGGTGCATTCGGGTTGCCATTCGGCAAAACGGGCGACATTAAGGCCGGCCAGCTTGTCGGAAATTTTCATCAGCTCGCCCAGCTGGGCCGGTGTGAATTCGCGCATCACCTCGATCAGACGGGCGGCCTGGTCCATAAACTGGGGCCGGGTGTGCCCTGCAATGGCGGCCGGGGTTTCGTAGTCCAGGGTTTTGGCGGGGGAAATAACCATCAACATGGGCAAAATACCTTGTCAGTAGGGGGCAGCCGCTGGCTTCAGTGCGGATTCAGTGTGGCATTATACGCCGGCTGAAAAAACTTGTTGGAGGCGGCGATGATAAAGGTGTTGTTTGTGGTGCTGGCCGGGGTGTTTGGCTGGCTGTTGTGGCAGGGCTTGCGCACCGGTGAAATCATGGGGCAGGGCTGGATGAACCGCATCCGCTATTACTGCAAGGATGAGCAGCCAGTTGCCTTTTATGTGACGGCGGCCAGTTATGTGCTGGCTTTGCTGATTTGCGGCTGGGTACTGTTGGTGTTTCCGGGCTGACTCCCGCCGCTGGCTGCTTTCTGCGACAATAGCGCCATTTTCCGCTGCCGATAGCCCTGTTCATGTCCCAGTCTGATGCCGTTGCCCTCCAGGATTTCCAGAAATTGCTGCCAGCCGCCATGTTGCGTGACCAGTTTCCGTTGCGTCGCCAATGGCAGCAATTGCGCAAACAGCCGGACGAAAAGCGCAGGCAGCAGCTGCAACAGCGGCTGCTC
>CAZMLX010000155.1:0-5244 GCA_964567275.1 uncultured Thiopseudomonas sp.
GATGTCGATCAGCCAGGCGTCATACTCTGCACCGCTCAAGCCCTGCTCAAGCAGTTCTTCCAGCATGATGGTGACTTTCTGACCGTTGGGTGTGCCCAGTGAATAGAGCTGCAACAGGTGCTTGCCCCTGGGCAGGGTGCGTTCGCTGCGGGCGCCGGCGGTAGGCCGGTTGATGCTGGCAAAGGCGTTGTCGTTGCGACTTTCCCACTGCCAGACTTTGGGTGGAATATAGTGGCTGCTCATGCGTGCGGTCCTTTTTGAGTGTAAGGGCAGGTCGAGCATAACAGAACCGCAACAGTGGTTTCAGCGGCCAGGTAACCGGCACCTGTTGGACAAACCTGCGCTCTGTCCTTTATGGTGTACGGGTTTTTTGGCCGGCCATGGCAAAACAGATCATTGGCAGGGCTTGACCGGGGCTAGTCCGGCACTATATATAGCCACCCTGTAAACGTTACGGCGTCCGGGTGGATGCAGTGTGTTTCAATCAGAATTCAAAAGAAGTGTTCCTGCTCCTGCCGTCAGCCGGATTGCCAGGGTGGTTTGGGTGCATTTCAGTAATCAGGACAGTTGTCATCATGGGTAAATCGCTGGTCATCGTGGAGTCTCCGGCCAAGGCCAAGACCATCAATAAATATCTGGGCAGCCAGTTTGTGGTGAAGTCCAGTGTGGGCCACATTCGCGACTTGCCAACTTCGGGCGCTGCCAGCCCGGCGCGCAAAGGCAAAGAAGAAAGCCTCAGCCCGCAGGAAAAAGCCCACCGCCAGCTGGTGGGCCGCATGGGCGTGGACCCGGAAAATGACTGGCAGGCCCGCTATGAAATTTTGCCCGGTAAAGAAAAGGTGGTGGCCGAGCTGAAGCAATTGGCGAAAAACGCCGACCAGATCTATCTGGCAACGGACTTGGACCGCGAGGGAGAAGCCATTGCCTGGCACCTGCGCGAATCCATCGGTGGTGATGACAGCCGCTTCAAGCGGGTGGTGTTCAACGAGATTACCAAAAAAGCCATCCAGAACGCCTTTGCCGAGCCCGGTCAGCTGAGCATGGACCAGGTCAATGCCCAACAGGCCCGCCGCTTTCTGGACCGGGTGGTGGGCTTTATGGTGTCGCCCCTGTTGTGGAAAAAAATTGCCCGGGGCCTGTCGGCCGGACGGGTACAGTCGGTGGCAGTCAAGCTGGTGGTGGAGCGGGAAAAAGAAATCCGCGCCTTTATTCCGGAGGAATTCTGGCAGGTGCATGCCGATCTGGTGAACGGCAAGCAGCAGGGCGCCCGTTTTGAAGTCAGCCGCTGGGGTGAAAACGCTTTCCGTCCGGTCAACAAGCAGCAGACCGACCAGGCGCTGGAACTGCTGAAAACAGCGGCTTACAGTGTACTCAAGCGGGAAGACAAGCCGACCAGCACCCGCCCCAATGCGCCCTTTATTACTTCGACACTGCAACAGGCCGCCAGTACCCGGCTGGGCTTTGGTGTCAAGAAAACCATGTCACTGGCCCAGCGCCTGTACGAGGCCGGTTACATCACTTATATGCGTACCGACTCCACCAACCTGTCTGCCGATGCCATTGCCATGGTGCGCGACTTTATTGGTGAAGAATTCGGTAAAAAGTACTTGCCGGATGCGCCCAATGTTTACAGCAGCAAGGAAGGCGCCCAGGAAGCTCACGAAGCGATCCGGCCGTCTGATGTCCGCCTCAATCCGGGCATGCTCAAAGGTGTGGAACGTGATGCCGAGCGGTTATACGAGCTGATTTGGCGCCAGTTTGTGGCCTGCCAGATGCCGCCGGCGCAGTATCTGTCCACCAGCCTGACGGTGACCGCTGGCGAGTTCCAGCTGCGGGCCCGTGGTCGCATACTCAAGTTTGACGGCTTTACCCGGGTACTGCCGCCGCAGGGCAAGGGCGCCGAAGACGAGGTGTTGCCCGACCTGAAAGAAGGCGAAGCGCTGCAACTGGTCAAACTTGACCCGTCCCAGCACTTCACCAAGCCGCCGGCCCGTTACAGCGAGGCCAGCCTGGTCAAGGAGCTGGAAAAACAGGGCATTGGCCGTCCGTCCACCTATGCCGCCATTATTTCCACCATTCAGGAGCGGGGCTACGTTACCCTGAAAAACCGCCGTTTCCACGCCGAGAAAATGGGCGATATTGTGACCGGCCGGCTGGATGAAAGCTTTGCCAACCTGATGGACTACGGCTTTACTGCCCAGATGGAAGAGCAACTGGATGATGTGGCCAAGGGCAAGCTGAACTGGAAACAGCTGCTGAACGATTTTTACGGTGACTTCAAGCACAAGCTGGAGCAGGCTGATGGCAGCGAGCAGGGCATGCGCCGCAATGCGCCAACCCTGACCAATATTGCCTGTAAAGACTGTGGTCGGCCGATGATGATCCGTACCGCCAGCACCGGCGTGTTTCTGGGCTGCTCAGGCTATGAATTGCCGCCAAAGGAGCGCTGCAAGGCCACCATGAATCTGGTGCCCGGCAATGAAATTGCCGAAGACGACGAGGGCGAGTCCGAGTCCTTGCTGCTGCGCAATAAAAAGCGCTGTGGTAGCTGTGGCACTGCGATGGATGCCTACCTGCTGGATGAGCACCGCAAACTGCATGTCTGTGGCAACAACCCCGATTGTGACGGTTTTGAGGTGGAACAGGGCGAATACCGCATCAAGGGGTATGACGGCCCGGTGCTGGAATGTGACAAATGCGGCAGCGAAATGCAGCTGAAAACGGGCCGTTTCGGCAAGTATTTTGGTTGTACCGGCACAGACTGCAAAAACACCCGCAAGCTGCTGGCCAATGGCGAAGCGGCACCGCCCAAAATGGATGTGGTGCCAATGCCGGAGTTGCGCTGTGAAAAAGTGGACGACACCTATGTGTTGCGTGATGGTGCTGCCGGCCTCTTTTTGGCCGCCAGCCAGTTTCCCAAGAAACGTGAAACACGGGCGCCGCTGTTGATCGAGCTGTTGCCGCACAAGGCTGAAATTGATCCCAAATATGCGTTTTTGTTTAGTGCGCCCAGTCATGATCCGGATGGCCGTCCGGCGGTAGTGCGCTATAGCCGTAAAAGCAGGGAGCAGTACGTGCAGACCGAAATCGACGGCAAACCGTCCGGCTGGCGTGCCACCTTTGATGGCAAACAGTGGCAGGTGGAAGACAAGCGCAAGTAACAGGGGAACTGCGGTACGGGGTTTCAGCCCGTGCCGGGGCATCCGCCAATGTTTAATGTCAAGGAGCCCGGCTCCGAGTATTGCCCGCTTCAGCGGGCCAGTAACAGGTTGTATATGTCGAGTACCTTTCTGGAAATTGTCGAACTGCCGGATGGCCGCATTGTATTGCGCCGTTCCGATGAAGAAGTGCCCATGGTGACTCTGTCGTTTTCAGGCGAGGCCCGGGAGTTTTTGCGTGACCGCTATGTGGATGTAGCCCGGATCATGTTCCACGCCGGGCTGGAGGCCGCCGGCCAGCTGATGTCGGACGAAACGGCCCTGCTGGAAGCGGAAGCTGACGACCAGGGCGTCGTGCGTACCCTGCATTGAGCGTATGACTGCCATAGCGCCGGCAACGGCCAGCCGGGTGGTGGTGCCGGCGGGTGCGCCGGTACGGTTGCTGGACTTTCTCTGCCAGCGCTTTCCCCGCATTGAGCGTGCGCTCTGGCACCAGCGCCTGTTGCAGGCCCGGGTGCTGGACCAGTGGCTGCAGCCGTTTGCGCCTGATGCGTCCTGTCACACCGGCCAGGTCGTCTACTACTTCCGCGAGCTGCAACAGGAGCCGCAAGTGCCCTTCGTCGAACAGATCCTGTTCGAAAACGAGCAACTGCTGGTAATCGACAAGCCCCATTTTCTGGCCACGGCGCCGGTTGGCAACTATGTCGAACAGACCGCACTGCGTCGCCTGCAGCGCCGTACCGGGCTGGACGAACTGGTACCGGCCCACCGGCTGGACCGCCTTACGGCCGGCGTGTTGCTGTTTTGCAAGCAGCCACAGCACCGGGATGCCTATCAGGCACTGTTTCGCCAGCAGCAGACCGATAAGCTCTATGAGGCGCTGGCGGCACCCTTGCCGCAGCTGGCGTTTCCGCATACCCGTCGCAGCCGCATCCTGAACGATGACCAGCACTTTTTTCGCAGCAAAGAAGTGGTGGGTGAAGCCAACAGCGAAACCCGCATCGAGCTGCTTCAGGCCGGGACTGATTACTGGCATTACCGGTTGCATCCGCTGACTGGCCGCAAGCATCAGCTGCGGGTGCACATGAACGCTCTGGGTGCACCCATTCTGGGCGATGACTTTTACCCCCAGCCGCAACAACGGGCGGCCGATGATTTCAGCCAGCCACTGCAACTGTTGGCCCGCAGCCTGGCCTTTACCGACCCGGTGACCGGCCAGCGGCTGTATTTCGAGTCGCGCCGCCAGCTGTCCATGCCGGCATCAGCCGTGGCTGAGGCGCTCGACTACAGCCGCTAGCGCCTTGGTCCCTGCCGTGTTGGCGGCGATTCGGCTCCCTAACGCTCGCGCAGTGCCTCGGCCCGGGCCCGCAGAATCGGTTTGGTCAGGTAGCGCAAAATGCTTTTTCGGCCGGTAATGATATCCACCGAGGCCACCATGCCGGGAATGATGATGAGCGGGTTGTCATCCGGGCCCAGATGGCTCTTTTCAGTGCGCAATTGAATCAGATAAAAGCTGTTGCCGTCCTGATCGGTTACGGTATCGGCGCCAATCTGCTCCAGCTCGGCCTTGAGGCCGCCATAAATGGTGAAGTCGTAAGCCGTGAACTTGACCGTAGCCGTTTGACCGGGATGTAGAAAGGCAATGTCCTGCGGCCGGATACGGGCCTCGACCAGCAGGCTGTCGTCCAGCGGTACGATTTCCAGCATGTCATTGCCAGGCTGGATCACCCCGCCAATGGTGGTAACCAGCACCTGCTTGACGATGCCGCGCACGGGCGAGGTAACCAGCGTACGCTTGACCCGGTCTTCCAGCGCGCGGCCTGTAGACTGAATCTTGTTCAGCTCGGTGCGGGCTTCGCCCAGGCGCGCCAGGGCGTCACTGCGAAAACGCTCGCGGGTTTCTTCAATCTTGTGCTCAATTTCCGTGATGGCCGCCTGGGCACGGGGAATGGCCAGAGTGGTAGCTTCCAGCTGACCACGGGCTTCCACTTCGGCACGTTTCAGGCGCAACACCTCAACCGGCGAAATGGCACCTTCGGCCACCAGCGGCTCGGACATGCGGATCTCGCGCTGTAACAGGCCCAAG
>CAZMLX010000156.1:0-5206 GCA_964567275.1 uncultured Thiopseudomonas sp.
TCGGGCTTTTTGATGATGACCCGGCGCTCGAACACATAGGCGTTGTCGCGGGTGTCGTCGCTGGCGGGGTCGGGGGTGGGCAGGTCGAGCAGTTGGCAGAGTTCCAGCAAAAAGAGCTGGTAGTTGGCGCGTTCGCTGCCGCCGCCCGGTTGCCAGCGGGTGATGAAGGCGGCGGTGTGTTCGGGGTTGGGGGTCCAGTCGGTCATGCGTCGTCCTGTGTGCTGCGCCTTGGAAAAGGGGGATTCTAGCGCAGTTGGGCGGGACGTGGAGCGATCAGGCGGTGGTGTTGATGAGGGTGCCCGGGCTGCTGTCGGCCAGGCCGATGGCGCTGGTGTCGAGCGTGCGTTCAAGGGTGTTGAGCTCGCGCTCGATGGCGTTGATCAGTTGGCGGGATTCTTTGTCGTTGCTTTGGTGTTTGCTTTTTAGCAGGTTGAGGATTTCTTTGAGCAGCTTTTTGCTTTCGTTGAGGGTGGCACGCAGGGCTTTGTCGTCTTCGTCTTCATCCTGGCGGCGCGCTTTGCGCCGGGAGACAGGGCGCAGGGCCGGGCAGGCGCAGGCCGCTGGCGCTGAGGCCGGCGGGGGTGTCGTCAGGGGTGGCCGGGCTGTCGGGTTCGGTCGCATCGGCCGGGGCGGCATCGGTTGCGGTGGGTGTGGGGCTGAGGTCTGCGGGCAGGGGTTCGACGGTGACGGGGACGGTGTCGGCTGAACTCTGTGCCAGTGCGGCGGTGAGGGTGGAGTCGGCTGTTGCCGTTTGGGCGGTGGCGGCTTCGGGCAGGTTGAACTGGGCGCCCTGCAGGGCGGCGGGCAGGTTGGAGCCGCCGGACTGGCCCAGTTGTCTGCCCAGGGCCGCCAGCTCTTTGGCGATTTGTTTGATTTCCTGAACCATGGTTTTGTAGTCGCCGGGCGGCAGCCGTTGCAGAATGGTTTTCAGGGTGTCCAGCCGTTGTTTGAGCAGGGCCGCTTTTTGGCTGGCGGCTTTTTTGGGCGAGCTGTTTTTCTTGATTTGCTGGAGCTTGACCTGGCTGCTTTGCATGTCTTGCAGGCGTTGCTGCTGGCGGGCGTGCAGGTTCTGGCCGAGCGTTTGCCGGGCGTCGCTGTGCAGCGGCCCGGTATCGGCCGGGCGGGTGGCGTTTGTTTGCGGCTGCAGGGTCGGCAGGCGGGGGCTGATGTGCATGGCGGCCGGGCTCCGGTGTGATGGTATTGGCTGCATGTATCGGCCGCTGGCGGGTAAAGCTGAGGGTGGCGGTTTGCCCGGTTGCCGGCAGTCCCTTACACTCGGGCGGCTGTCGGTTACGGCGTGTGTGGGATGGCCCGGTTGGGGCACTGGTTCCTGTTTTGTCCTGTTGCGTGGTGTGCCATGTCCATTTTCAGGTCGTATCGCGGGTTGTATTTCGCAACTTTTTTAATGCTGTTGGGTACGGGTTTGCTCAGCACCTATCTGGCGTTGCAGGTGGCCGACCGGGCCAGCAGCGTCTGGGTGGGGGCGATGATGACCTCGTTTTACCTGGGGCTGGTGGAGGGCGGCAAAAAAGGCCACCGGCTGATTGCCCGGGTGGGGCATATCCGTGCCTTTGTGGCGGCGGCGGGAATGGTGTGTGCGGCGGCCATCAGCCATGGCCTGCTGGACAGTTTGTGGCTTTGGCTGGTGCTGCGCCTGTTGGTGGGCGTGGGCATGATGTGCATGTACATGGTGGTGGAAAGCTGGCTGAACGAGCAGAGCAGCAGTGAAAACCGGGGCAAGGTGTTTTCCGGTTATATGATGGCGTCGTACCTGGGCATGGTGGTGGGGCAGCTGATGCTGGCCGGGCTGTCGCAGTCGGGGCATCAGTTGTTGTTGCTGGTGGCGCTGTGTTTTTCGCTGTGTCTGGTGCCGGTGGCGCTGACCCGGCGCATTCACCCGGAGCCGCTGCGGCCGGCGTCGCTGTCGCCCCGTTATTTTTATCAGCAGGTGCCGATGGCGATGTTTACCACCCTGCTGGCCGGGGCGGTGGTGGGGGCCTTTTATGGGCTGGCGCCGCTGTATGCGTCGCGGATCGGGATGGATACCCGGGAAGTGGGGATGTTTATGGCCGGCTGTGTGGCGGCGGGTTTTCTGGTGCAGTTGCCGCTGGGCTGGCTGTCGGACCGGTTTGAGCGGCCACGGCTGATCCGGCTGTTGAGTGTGCTGTTGTTGCTGATGGCGGCGCCGCAGGCGGTGCGTACCGACTGGCCGCAGTGGCAGTTGTTTGCCGGCGGGGCGCTGACCTGTGTGTTTGTGTTTAGCCTGTACCCGCTGGCGGTGGCTTTTGCCAATGACAATATCGGGGCGGAAAAGCGGGTGTCGCTGGCGGCGGTGTTGCTGGCGGTGTTTGGCATGGGTGCCAGTATCGGGCCGCTGTTGGTGGGCAGCCTGATGAGCGCCATGGGGCCGAATATGCTGTATGTGTTTTTCTGTGTGTGTGCCGGGCTGGTGGCGCTGCGGGTGCGGCCACAGGTTAAAACGCCGGAAACCGAGATACCGGCCGAGCCGGTGGAGCACGTGCCGATGCCGGACGGCATGGCCAGCTCGCCGCTGGTGGTGGCGCTGGACCCCCGGATGGAGGAAGGCCACGTGCAGGAGCACATGGTGGAGATGACGCTGGACGATGGCCCCGGCCAGACGGTGGAAACCGAGGAGCAGCATTATTAGAAAACGACGGGTTCAGGTTTGGCGCCTGTTGCGTTATGGGTAAGCTGCCCGGAATGGGTGTAGAATGCCGGCTCTTTTAACGGATGTGACGGGCGGTTTTACAGTGGAACTGGTTTTATATCTGGTGGTGGGTGCGGTGTCGGGCGTGCTGGCCGGGCTGTTTGGCATTGGCGGCGGTCTGGTGCTGGTGCCGGTGCTGGTGTACACCCTGGCAGCCCAGGGTGTGGGAGCCGATGTGCAGACCCATATTGCGGTCGGTACTTCGCTGGCGACCATTGTGTTTACCTCGATCAACTCGGTGATGGCGCATCAAAAACACAAGGCGATTTTGTGGACCATGGTGCGTTTTATTACTGTGGGTGTGCTGGCCGGGGCCCTGCTGGGTGCCTATACGGCATCCTATATCAGCGGGCCGACGCTGCAAAAAATCATTGGCGTGTTTGCCATTACCATTGCCATCCAGATGGCGCTGGACCTCAAGCCCAAGGCGGCCAAACCCCAGCCCAAAGGGCTGGAGCTGACGGTGGCCGGCGGTGTGATTGGCTGGGCTTCGGCTATTTTTGGTATTGCCGGCGGCTCGCTGACCGTGCCTTTTCTGGCGTGGCGCAGTGTTGACATGAAAAAGGCGGTGGCCACCTCGGCAGCCTGTGGCGTGCCGGTGGCCCTGGCGGCGGCTGTGGGCTATGTGGTGACCGGCTGGAATGTCGAGGGCTTGCCCAACTGGAGCACCGGTTATGTTTACTGGCCGGCGGTAGTGGGCATGGCGTCCACCTCCATGCTGTTTGCCCGGGTGGGTGCCAAGCTGGCACACCGGCTTGATCAGCTGCTGCTCAAGCGCCTGTTTGCAGTGCTGCTGGTAGTGGTTGGCTGTAGTTTCCTGCTTCGTTAAGGCGTTTTACATGGTGCAATATCCCGCAATTGATCCGGTGGCCTTTGCTGTCGGACCGCTGAAAATCCACTGGTACGGGCTGATGTATCTGGTCGGCATCGGGGCGGCCTGGTGGCTGGCCAGCCGCCGGCTGGCGCAGTTTGATGCGTCCTGGAACAAGGATACCCTGTCGGACCTGGTGTTCTGGTGTGCGCTGGGCGTTATCGCCGGTGGGCGGCTGGGTTATGTGCTGTTTTATGACCTGGCCTCGTACATTGCCAACCCTGCTTTGGTGCTGCGCATCTGGGAAGGCGGCATGTCGTTTCACGGCGGTTTTGTCGGGGTGTTGCTGGCGGTGCTGTGGTTTGCCCGCAAGCATAAAACCCCCTTTTGGAAGCTGATGGACTTTATTGCGCCGCTGGTGCCCATAGGGTTGGGTGCGGGGCGGATTGGCAACTTCATCAATGCCGAGCTGTGGGGTAAGGCCTCGGATGTTTCCTGGGCGATGGTGTTTCCCACCGACCCGATGCAGCTGGCCCGGCACCCGTCGCAGTTGTACCAGTTTGCGCTGGAGGGCGTGGCGCTGTTTGTCATCCTGTGGCTGTTCACCCGCAAGCCCAGACCAACCATGGCAGTGTCCGGCCTGTTTGCCCTGTGCTATGGGGTGTTCCGCTTTATCGTTGAGTTTGTCCGTGTGCCGGATGCCCAGCTGGGTTATCTGGCCTTTGACTGGCTGACCATGGGCCAGGTTTTGTGCCTGCCGATGATGGCGGTGGGTATTTTCCTGATGGTTTGGGCGTACAAGCGCCAGGAGCAACCGGCATGAAACAGTATCTCGATCTGATGCGCCATGTGCGCGACACCGGTACCGACAAGGCCGACCGTACCGGTACCGGCACCCGCAGCGTTTTCGGTTACCAGATGCGCTTTGACCTGGCCGACGGCTTTCCGCTGGTGACCACCAAAAAGTGCCATTTGCGCTCGATTATTTACGAACTGCTGTGGTTTTTGCAGGGCGATACCAATATCAAATACCTGCAGGACAACGGCGTGCGCATCTGGGACGAGTGGGCCGATGAAAATGGTGATCTGGGGCCGGTGTATGGTTACCAGTGGCGCAACTGGCCGGCACCCAATGGCGAGTCCATCGACCAGATCAGCAAGCTGGTGCAGATGATCAAAACCAATCCCGACTCGCGCCGACTGATCGTGTCCGCCTGGAACCCGGCGCTGGTGGATGACATGGCGTTGCCGCCCTGTCATGCGCTGTTCCAGTTTTATGTGGCCGACGGCAAGCTCAGTTGTCAGCTGTACCAGCGTTCGGCGGATATCTTTTTGGGTGTGCCGTTCAATATCGCCAGCTATGCGCTGCTGACCCTGATGCTGGCGCAGGTGTGTGATTTGCAGCCGGGCGAGTTCATCTGGAGCGGCGGTGATTGTCACCTGTATTCCAATCACCTGGAGCAGGTGGATGAGCAGCTGTCACGTGAGCCGTTTGCGTTGCCAACGATGAAGATCAATCCTGAAGTGAAGGATGTGTTTGCCTTTCGCTTTGAGGATTTTGAGCTGTGTGATTATCAGGCGCATCCGCATATCAAGGCTGTTGTGGCGGTTTAGGTTTTTGCCTGTGGTGTGTGGGGCGCAGGTGGAGCGCTTCGCAACGCTGCGCT
>CAZMLX010000157.1:0-5084 GCA_964567275.1 uncultured Thiopseudomonas sp.
GTCGTTCTCCTTCCGCGGCAACAACCCGGTGCGTGAAGCGATCCACTCGGTATTTCTCTATCACGCCATCAAAAACGGCCTGAACATGGGCATCGTCAACGCCGGTCAGCTGGAAATCTACGACCAGATTCCGCTGCGCCTGCGTGACCGTGTCGAGGACGTCATCCTCAACAAGCATCCCGGTGCCACCGAGGCGCTGCTGGAAATCGCCGAGGAATACCGGGGCGATGGCGCCAAAAAAGAGGTCGAAGACGAAGAATGGCGCAAACTGCCGGTCAACAAGCGGCTGGAGCATGCGCTGGTCAAGGGCATTACCACCCACATTGTTGACGACACCGAAGAAGCCCGCCAGCAGGCCGAGCGCCCGATTCACGTCATCGAAGGTCCGCTGATGGACGGCATGAACGTGGTGGGCGACCTGTTTGGCAGCGGCAAGATGTTTCTGCCACAGGTGGTCAAGTCGGCACGCGTGATGAAACAGGCGGTTGCCCACCTGATCCCCTTTATCGAAGAAGAAAAGGGCGACCAGCCGGAAGCCAAGGGCAAAATCCTGCTGGCCACGGTCAAGGGCGACGTACACGACATTGGCAAAAACATTGTCGGCGTAGTGCTGGGCTGTAACGGTTACGACATTGTTGATCTGGGCGTAATGGTGCCGGCAGACAAAATCCTTAAAACCGCCATCGAAGAAAAGGTCGATATTATCGGCCTGTCCGGCCTGATTACCCCGTCGCTGGATGAAATGGTGCATGTGGCCAAGGAAATGCAGCGCCAGAACTTCCAGCTACCGCTGATGATTGGCGGAGCCACTACCTCCAAGGCGCATACAGCGGTGAAAATCGACCCGCATTACACCAATGATGCAGTGATTTACGTCACCGATGCTTCGCGCTCGGTGGGTGTGGCCACCACCTTGCTGTCCAAAGAGCTCAAGCCGGAGTTTGCGAAGAACACCCGCGAAGAGTACGCCAAAATCCGCGAACGCACCGCCAACCGCAAATCCAATACCGAATATCTGCCCTACGCCAAGGCGGTGGAAAACCGCCCGCAAATGGACTGGAGCAACTATCAGCCGCCAGTGCCTTCGTTTACGGGTCCGCGCCTGATTGAAAAAGCCGACTTGAAAGAAATCCGCAACTACATTGACTGGACACCGTTTTTTATCTCGTGGAACCTGGTCGGCAAATACCCGCGTATTTTCCAGGACGAAGTGGTCGGCGAAGCGGCGCAAACCCTGTTTGACGAAGCTCAGCAAATGCTCGACAAACTGATTAACGAAGACCTGATTCAGGCCCGTGCCCTGTTCGGTTTCTGGCCGGCCAACCAGGTCAACCATGACGACCTAGAGCTGTACGACGGCAATGGCCAGCCCATGCGCCGCCTGCATCACCTGCGCCAGCAATCGGTGATTCGTGATAACGGCCCCAACCGTTGCCTGGCCGACTTTGTGGCCCCCAAAGATAGCGGCCTGACCGACTATGTGGGCGGTTTTATTGTCACCGCCGGGCTGGGCGTGGAAGAGCTGTGCGACACGTACAAGGCCGAAGGCGACGACTACAGCGCCATCCTCATTCAGTCTCTGGCCGACCGTCTGGCCGAAGCCACTGCCGAGTGGCTACACCAGCAGGTACGCACCCAATACTGGGCCTATGCCAGCGATGAGCAACTGGATAACGATGCACTGATTCAGGAAAAATACAGCGGCATCCGCCCGGCTCCGGGCTATCCGGCCTGCCCCGACCACACTGAAAAAGGTCCGCTGTTCCAGTTGCTTGATCCTGAAGGCAGCTGCGGTGTGTGGCTGACCGAGCACTATGCGATGTTCCCCACTGCGGCGGTCAGCGGCTGGTATTTTGCCCACCCCGAGGCCAAGTACTTTGCCGTGGGCAAGGTCGAGAAGGATCAGGTGACCAGTTATGCCGAACGCAAGGGTATTAGCCTGGAAGAGGCAGAGCGCTGGTTGATGCCGAATTTGGCGTATGATCCGGATGCCTGACTGGGTGTTTTGGTTTTTCGGTGTGACTGCGCTGTCGGGACGCTCCGCAAAGCTCGAGTTGCCACGCCCGGCAAGCCGGTCATGGCAACAAGGCTTTGCTACGGTCCCAACAGCGCAATGCAACACCGAGTTTTTGGGGAAAGAGTGGCCCGGCTGCGCCGGGCTGCTGTCGCTGTGCTAGCCGGCATCATCATTCGACACACTGCGAACGCCTATACCTGTCATTCTTGCGCAGGTTGATATACCTCCGTCATTCTGCGCACAGCGAAGCTGCAGTCGCAGAATCCAGCACCTGCAATTGCCCTGCATAAGCTTTTTCAATGTCGATGGAGTTGCCTGTTCTTGCCATGAATGCGCAGCCAGGACACTCCGCAAAGCTCGAGTTGCCACGCCCGGCAAGCCGGTCATGTCAACAAGGCTTTGCTGCGGTCCCGCCTGTGCGATACAACACCGGAATCCTGGAGTGAGCAAAAATCAAGCACAGGCAGAGTAGCGCTGCAGGCATAGCTCCTGCAGGCGATAAAGCCAGGCAAAGCCCTGCTCCCACTCGGTGTGGCCGGAATCGATATTGATATGGCCGGCCTGTGGCAGTATCACAGCCTCGCTGCCCCAGTGACGGGCAAGCAGTTGTGCCCGTTCGGCACTGGCGGCATGGTCATTGCTGGAGCCTACCAGCAGCGATGGAAACGGCAGGCGCGCCAGCGGTAGCGGGGCAAAGTTGACCAGCGGTTGCGGGCAGCCCTGGCGCTCCACGTCGGCCGGCGCCACCAGCAAGGCACCCTGCACCTTGTTCAGGCTGGCGGCATCGGCCTGCTGTACCCAGTGCGCCAGGGTAATGCAGCCCAGGCTGTGGGCAATCAGAATCACCGGCCCGGGCAGGGCTTCGATGGCTTGCTGCAAACCCGCCACCCAGGCATCACGCTGTGGCTGCTGCCAGTCACTCTGTTCGACACGGCAGGCATTGGGCAGCAGGCCGTGCCAGTGCGATTGCCAGTGGCGGGCTGGCGAACCTTGCCAGCCCGGAATCAAAAGATAATGTACCGCCACTGATGCCATGACCCTGCTCCTGTATTTGCATGAATGACATGTGCCCGAAATGAACCTGCGCACTATGCCCTGCCCAGAACAGATAATAAAATAATAAATACAGAAATATTTATAACTTAAGGGAATAAAAACCAGACACCCGTCCATAAAAAATACCGGCATCAAGCCGGCATTTTTTGTCTTCATCACGCTACAGCTCAGGCCCGCTGCAACAATGCCGAGCCCCAGGACAGGCCCACACCAAAGCCGCTGATCAGCACATTGTTCCAGTCCGGATTGTCGCCATAGTGTTCCAGCAACAAGGGGATGGACGAGGACACGGTATTGCCGGCGCCGAACATGTCTTTAACCACCTTGCTGCCCTGTTCATCACCCAGACGCTTGGCAATGGCATCGACAATGGCGCCACTGCCCTGGTGCAAGCAGATGGCCTGAACATCATCAAAGCCCAGTGCTGCCTGTTCCAGCACTTCTTCCATATGGGGGATGATTTTCAGGCTGGCGAAGTTGAATACCTGGCGGCCATTCATATGGAAACAGCCGTCACGCACCACCAGATACTCGGCACCGCTGCCATCACCACCAAAGGCGCTGGGCCCGAGCAGCCATTGCGGCTGGTCGCTGGTCATCCAGGTGGCAGTGGCGGCATCACCAAACAGCAAGGTGGTCATGCGGTCGTCACGGTCCATGATTTTGGAGTAGGGATCGGCCGACACCAGCACCGCATTGCGCAAACCGGTCGCCTGCATAAAGCCCTTGGCCACATACAGGCCGTACACATAGCCCGAACAACCCAGCGACAGGTCAAAGCAGGCGGTACTGGCCGACAGTCCCAGCTTGTGCTGGGTGATCGCAGACGTATGTGGCAGGCCTTCGCCATCACCGTTCTGGGTGATCACAATCAGCGCCTGGATGTCTTCCCTGGCCAGTTGCGGGTTTTTCGCCAGCAGGTTTTCCACGGCCCGGACACAGAGGTCGGAGGTTTCCTCGTCTTCAGCCTTGACCGACAGGGTTGCGGTACCCAGCTTGCCGAGTACAAATTCCTCGTCACGGCCAAATTTTTGCGCCTGGGCAATATTGTCGATACGCCCTTCGGGAATGTAGCTTGCAATGCTGCGTATGCCAATCATGATGATGCTTCCAAATCCAGAGTCCCGGTCGCCCCACGCGGGGATGTACAGGTGCGGAGCCACGGCCTGGGCAGCGGCTTTTTCACACAGATGTCCACACAGACGTTCAGCGCAGGATAAAAGGCACATTGTCGTTGATTGGTCGCCAGATTTAAACCCGCAAAACGGCCCAATCATGCTTTTGTTGCGCCATTCCCGCCGGCACTGCGCAACAAACCACGCCCTGGGATATAATGCCGCCGTTTTTTACCGACCGATGACCGCTTTCATGACGCCCGTACGTGACACCCTGTTTGACCATCCGCTTGCCGAAGTGCCCGACTTTACCTTTAACGAAGATGTGGTGCGGGTCTTTCCCGACATGATCAAGCGCTCGGTGCCCGGCTATCCGGCCATCGTCGAAAACAGTGGCGTGCTGGCCGCCCGCTTTGCCCGGCCCCACAGCCTGATTTACGACCTGGGCTGTTCGCTGGGCGCTGTTACCCAGGCCATGCGCCGCCATGTCCAGCAGGACAACTGCCGCATTGTAGCGGTCGACAACTCGTCCGCCATGGTCACCCGCTGCCGTGAATACCTGCACGCCCAGGACGCCATGCACCAGGAACTGCTGCCAGCCGAGGTCATTGAAGCCGACATCTTGCAGCTGCCGCTGCAACCCTGCTCGGTGGCAACCCTCAACTTCACCCTGCAATTCATTGCTCCGGCCCGCCGGCTGGAACTGCTGCAAGGCATCCGTCAGGCCATGCTGCCCGGTGGCGCACTGATTCTGTCGGAAAAACTGCGGTTTGATGATGCGCACGAGCAGACACTGCTCAATGACCTGCACCTGGACTTCAAGCGGGCCAACGGCTACAGCGAACTGGAAATCGCCCAGAAACGCCGGGCCATTGAACGGGTGATGCTCCCCGACA
>CAZMLX010000158.1:0-5049 GCA_964567275.1 uncultured Thiopseudomonas sp.
GTCAGGCGGCCGGGCGTCATCGGATAAAAATGGGCCACGTTGGGGCTGGCCTGATGCAGCCAGTCACTGACTGCCTGACGCTCGTCGGGCATGATGTTGAAGGCAAAATGGTTGGCTGCCTGCACCGGCAGCTGCTCCTGCCAGTGGCCAAGCAGTTCGCCACGCAGCAAGGCGATCAGGGCCATGGCAAACAGAATCAGCGCAAAGGCCAGGCTCTGGCCCACCGCCAGCAATGGCTTTTGCAGCAGGTGTCCCAGTCCCAGCCGCCAGGCCAGCCGGCGCCCTTCCAGCTGCCGGGCCAGCAGGCGGTAACAAAAATGTACCAGCAAGCCCAGCACAGCGGCAGCCAGCAGGCCGCCGCTCAGCAAAATGGCGGTCAGTTTGGGATCCAGACTGAGTTGCCACATCAGCAGGCCCAGAGCCAGCAATGCCAGCAGGTACACCAGCCAGGCCGCCATCGGTACCGGCTTCAGGTCGCGGCGCAACACCCGCAGTGGTGAAATATGGCCCAGACCGATCAGGGGCGGCAAACCAAAGCCCAGCAGGCTGACCAGGCCGGTCAGCAAGGCAGTCAGGCTGGCGCTCCAGCCGGCAGCGGGAATGTGCGCCGGCAGCATGTCGGCCAGCAGCACAAACAGCAGCTGCTGCGCCAGCCCGCCCAGCAAGGTGCCGAGTACGCTGGCCAATACGCCGATCAGCAGCAGCTGTTGCAAAAATACCAGCAGGGTATGCCGGCGGGACAGGCCAAAACAGCGCAGCAGTGCGGCATGGTCGTAGCGTTTGCTGGCAAAATTGCCGGCCGACAGGGCAATGCTGACACTGGCCAGCAAAATGGCGGCCAGGCTGGCCAGTCCCAGATACTGCCGGGCACGGCTCAGGGCATTGTTCAGGGTTGGATTACCGTCGGCCAGGGTGTCGATTTTTTGCTGGGGCTGCAAGCCGGGTTGCAGCTGTTCCCGGTATTGCGTCAGCGCCGCTTCATCGCCACGCCAGAGCTGGCGGTACTGCACCCGGCTACCGGGCTGGATGGCCCGGGTTGCCGGCAGGTCGGCCAGGTTGAACAGGGCCCGGGGAGTAAAGGCGGCAAAGCCGCCTGCCCGGTCCGGTTCGTCGGTCAGTATCCGGCTGGCGAGCAGCTCGGCGTAACCGACCTCGATACGGTCGCCGGGCTGGATCTGCAGCAGGTCAAACAGCTGTGCATCAAGCCAGATTTCGCCCGACGCCGGACGGTCGCCGGTGATTATTTCGCCTTGCAAGGCCGTACGGGAGCCCAGCTGCCCCCGCAGTGGATAGCCGGCATCTACGGCCTTCAGACTGGCCAGTTGCATGCCGTTGCCGCTGCCCAGCATGCTGGCAAACTCCACGGTATGGGCGGTTTCGAGCCCCAGCGTCAGGCCCAGTTCAAGCTGCTCCGGGGTGGCGGCAATACTGCCACTGACCACCAGGTCGGCAGCCAGGAATTCACTGGCCCGCAACTGCATGGCCAGGTGCAGGCGTTCGGCAAAATGGGCAATGATGCTGCTGCTGGCAACGGCCACCAGCATGGCAAAAAACAGCGTGTACAGCTCGGGCGAGCGGATTTCTCGCACGCTCTGGCGCAGCGCCAGACGAAACAGGAATCGCCATTGACGCATCAGGATTGCTCCGTAATGTGGCCTGCTTCCAGCCGGATCTGACGGGCACAGCGCTGGGCCAGACGCTCGTCGTGGGTTACCAGCACCAGGGTGGTGCCGTGCTGGCGGTTCATCTCGAACAGCAAGTCGGTAATGCGCTCGCCGGTCTGGCTGTCGAGGTTGCCGGTCGGCTCGTCGGCAAACAGGATGTTTGGCTCGGCGGCAAAGGCGCGGGCAATGGCAACCCGTTGCTGTTCGCCCCCGGACATCTGCCGGGGGTAGTGGTGCATGCGTTGCTCCAGCCCTACCTGCTGTAACAGGGTTACCGCCTGCTGGCGTACATGGGTTCGGTTTTTCAACTCCAGTGGCAGCATCACGTTTTCCAGTGCATTCAGGCTGTCCAGCAACTGGAACGACTGGAACACAAAACCGACATGCTGGGCCCGCAAGGCCGCCCGCTGGTCTTCGTCCAGTGCCGTAAGGCTGTGACCGGCCAGTTCCACTTCGCCTTCGCTCGGCACATCCAACCCGGCCAGCAGCCCCAGCAGGGTTGATTTGCCGGAACCGGAGCGGCCAACAATGGCCAAGCTGTCGCCGGGCTTCAAAGACAACTGCAACGGGTGCAGAATGGTCAGCGGCTGGCCCGAGACCATTACGCTTTTGCTCAGGTTGCGGGCTTGCAAGACGAATTCTGACATGGAGACCCTGATGAGAAATTGGTGGATACGGTTGGGTGCCGGTCTGTTGTGCCTGCTAGTATTTCAGCTGCCCGCACAAACCTTGCTGGTGGTCGGTGACAGTATCAGTGCCGGTTATGGCATCGAGATTGGGCAGGGCTGGGTAATGGGGCTGCAACAGCGGCTTGATGAACGGGGGCTATCTTATCAGGTTGTCAATGCTTCCATAAGCGGCGACACCACCGCCGGCGGCCGCAGCCGTCTGCCGGCACTGCTGGAGCAGCATCAGCCGCAGCTGGTGATTATCGAACTGGGAGGCAACGACGGTTTGCGTGGTTTGCCACTGGAGCGGATGCAGGACAACCTGCAGGCCATGATTGAGCTGTCGCGCCAGCATGGCAGCCAGGTGTTATTGCTGGGCATGCGTATCCCGCCCAATTACGGACCGCGCTATAGCGAAGGCTTTTATCAGGTTTATCAGCAGCTGGGACAGCAGCCGGACATTGTGCTGGTGGACTTTTTGCTGGACGGAATTGGCGGGGTACCCGGCATGATCCAGCACGACGGCATTCACCCGGTGGCTGCGGCCCAGCCGCAGCTGCTGGAGAACGTCTGGACTTTGCTGGAGCCGATGCTGGCGAACACGCCGGCCCGCTGACAAAAAACGGGCTGCAAAGACAGCCCGTTCATCAACAACAGATTGCTTATTTGCCGGCGTTCAGACGGGCACGCATGTTGGCGGCACGTTTGTCGGCACCGGGGTGGGACGACAGCAGGCTGCTTTGACCACCGCTCATGGCCGCCATTTTTTCAAAGGCGGTTACCAGGCCGGTACGGTCCAGTTTCTTTTCAGTCAGCAGATCAAAGGAGAAGTTGTCGGCTGCACTTTCCTGGGACTGGGAAAACTGGGCATTGATAAAGGCTTCGCCCAGTGCGCCGGCTTCCGAGCTGGACAGGCTGGCCAGGGTGCTGTTGCCGGACTGGCTGGCAGCGTTGCGGGCCAGGCTGGTTGCGTAGGCCGCTTGCATGCGCCGCTTGGAATGACCCAGCGCCACGTGGCCGATTTCATGACCCAGCACACCTTGCAACTCGTTGTCGTTCATGGCATCCATAATGCCGCTGTAAACACGGATACAGCCGTTGGCCATTGCCCAGGCGTTGACGTCATCGGCCAGATAGACCTTGTAGTTCAGCGGCACGCCGTTAATCTGGTTGCCCAGTGGCGCCATGATGCGGTCCAGACGCTTGCTGTAGGCATGGTTGGCCGGTGCGACCTTGGCTTGGGCATCCATTTGCTCACAGGCCTCGTTGGCCATGGTGCGGGCATCCTGCTCACTGAAGGTGGCAACCTGAAGGGCGCTGGCACCCATCCCCATCATGGTGTCTACATCCATATTGGCGCAGCCTTGCAGGGCGGCGGTAGCGGTCAGGGTGACCAGAGCGGTTTTCAAAAAAGTACGAGTATTCATGGGCTTTCCTGTACCGGCAGTTATTGCCTGGAGAAATCCTTGTGCCGGTCTGTCCGGGGGATATGACGATGGCGCCGGTCGCACGCCACCATTGAACGTCGTCAGCTCACTGACGCTGAGCTCGACAGCCGCTGATTATTGACAGACGGGCAGCATTGTCAATGCCGGGCGGTAACCGCCGCTCAGCACAAGGCGTGCCACAGGGTTAGCAAAAAGCCCGGAAAAGCCGCAGTACAAAGGGCTGAAGCCTTTCTTCCGCCCCGGGTTTCAGTTAATGTTTGCCCTCTTGAAACGGAATCATTGGTCAGCTGCAAATGGCCCTTTCAGCACTCATTCACGTGTTACAGGTACCTTCATGAAGAAACACACTCCGGTGACCGCCGGCATCCGGCGTCTGGCCGGGCTCAGCCTGGTTGCAACCCTGCTGTCGGGCACCGCCCAGGCGGCGCAATGGCCGATGCCGGCCCAGAGCGATCTGGTGGGCGAAGTACAGATCCATATCGCCAGCCACGAGGATACCTTTGCCGACATTGGCAAGGCACGCCACTTTGGCTATCTGGAAATGGTTGCCGCCAACCCGCATGTGGATGCCTGGCTGCCGGGAGAAGGGAAGGAAGTGGTGTTGCCGTCACGCTATGTGCTGCCCAATGTCGAGCGCACCGGCATTGTCATGAATCTGGCCGAATACCGGCTGTATTTCTTTGCCAAAGATGGCAGCCTGCATACCTACCCAATCGGCATTGGCCGCGAAGGCTGGAGTTCGCCGGTCAACACCACCACCATCGTGCAGAAAACACCCAACCCGGGCTGGACACCGCCCAAGTCCATCCTGAAAGAGCATGCCGAGGCGGGTGATCCGCTGCCGGCTTACGTGCCACCTGGGCCGGACAACCCGCTGGGTCCATACAAAATGACGCTGGGTTTGCCGGGTTACCTGATCCATGGCTCCAACAAAAAGTTCGGCATTGGCATGCGGGTCAGCCATGGCTGTTTCCGCATGCTCAACCACAACGTGCTGGAGTTGGCCGACATGGTGCCGGTTGGCACCAAGGTACGGATCATCAACGAGCCCTACAAACTGGGCTGGGACGGCGATGACCTGTACCTGGAAGCCCACACGCCACTGGACGAACACGGCGCACCCTCGGTGGTGGACAAACACCAGCTGGTGCTCAACCTGATCAACTCGCGCCCCGACATCAAGGAACAGGCACGCATTGACTGGAACAGTGTGCGCCAGGTGGTCGGTGCATCCAGCGGCATTCCCGGCAAAATCGGCCAGCGCTTGTG
>CAZMLX010000159.1:0-5016 GCA_964567275.1 uncultured Thiopseudomonas sp.
CCTGTGACGAAGCTTGCTTCGGCGCAGGTGCGTCAGCCGCAGCACAGACCCTGACCAGCCTCCACTCCTACTTCACCCTGACCCGCCTTGCCACCGTAAAACCCGACGTCTGCCTGTTAAAGCCCGCCATAGCTCACATACTTCTGCCGGGCCTGCGCATAAGGCAGGTCAAACAGGTCGGTTTTGGCCCGCAGCAGCTCCAGATTTTTCACATAGCTCTGGGCAATTTCACGGGTAATGCCATCCTTGTGCTCCAGCAGGCCCTGCATGATTTCAGTGGCCGCACGCCCGCCGGCTTCCAGAATATCGTCCGGAAACGCTTGCAAGGTCACGCCATGGGTTTCAACCAGCGTTTTCAGGGCCGCCGGATCGTGGGCGTAATAATCGGCTGCCACCTGTTCGTATTCGGCCTGGCAGGCCACCTCGACAATCAGCTGCAAGTCTTTGGGCAGCGCCATGAACTTGTCCTTGTTGACTGCCAGCTCAATCGCCATGCCGGGTTCGATAAAGCTCGGCAGGTAGTAATTTTTGCAAATCTGGTGAAAGCCCAGCGCCATGTCGTTGTAGGGTCCGACAAATTCGGCGGCGTCCAGTGCACCGGACTGCAATGCGGTATAGATATCGCCAGCAGCCAGGTTGACCACGTTGGCGCCGAGCTTTTGCCACACCTGCCCGCCCAGCCCCGGTGTGCGGAAGTTGAGCCCCTTGATGTCATCCAGACTGCTGATCGGCTTGCGGAACCAGCCGCCGGACTGGGCGCTGGTATCACCGGTCAAGAAGCCCTTGACGCCAAACTGGTCATACAGTTTGTCCCACAACTGCTGACCGCCGTGATAACGCATCCAGGCGGCAAACTCGCCGGAGGTCATGCCATAAGGCACACCGGTAAAGAAGTTGGTGCCCTGGCTTTTGTTCTGCCAGTAATAAGGCGTACCGTGACACATTTCAGCCGACCCTTCGATCACCGCATCGAAGGCCTGCAGCGCCGGTACCAGCTCGCCAGCCGAATAGACCCGGATGGTCAGCCGGCCACCACTCATCTGGGTAATGCGGTCGGCCAGCCGCTGGGCACCCACACCAATGCCGGGAAAGTTCTTCGGCCAGGCCGTCACCATGCGCCAGGTGATATTGGGGGTGGCAATGGCCGGTACCGCCACCGATGCGGCCGCCAGCGCCGATGCGCCCACCACGGCAGTTTTCAGAAATGTGCGCTTGCTGGAATCCAGTGTCATGATGAGCCTCCCGAAAAAATGACCACAGTTTAGCCTGCCCGGCAACAATACGGCCATTCATTGTACAATTTCGGCCATTTTCAGCCTGCCTGCACAGGCATAATGCCAGCCTTCAGTCCCGTCTCCGGCAGCCGATAAGCGGGCATAGCCCAGGAATTAAAGTGAACAGTACGCCATGAACGAACGCCTAGTAGATCCCCACACCGGTGAAGAGCTGGAGCTGGCCACGCCGCCTCCAGCCTCCGGGCAACAACAGCAAGAACCCCAGCCCGCACTGTCGCCCCTGCAGCTGCGCCAGCAGGAATGGAGCCGGCTGCCGGTTGGCCAGCAACAACTGTTGCGCTTGGCAGCACTGCCAGCCGACCGCACTACCGGCTTGCGCCCCCTGCTGTTTGTCAGCCTTGAGAAAACCAGCAAGCACAGCAAAGAGGTCAGCCTGCTGCGGCTGGACGTCAAGGTGCCCGGCAGCCAGCCGGAAAAAGGCGTCAACCAGCTGGAGCTCTGGGTCGATCACCTGAACAAGGAAATCACATTCTCGCCCGATCATGGCGTGGTGGTTTCGCTGCCCAACCGGGGCCTGGGACGCTTTCTGCTGGCCACCGCCATTGGCTGGTGCAGCCCGGCCTGGGCCAGCTACCGTTTGCAACCCATTGACCTTAAAAGCCAGCTGGTGAGCGATGATGCCGCCCGCTTGCGGCGGGACCATGCCCTGCAGGCCCAAGGCTTTACCCTGACCTATGTGGATGCGGTGCAGATGAGTGCGGTATGCAACGCCACCCGGCTGGAACAGCTGCATGGCGACTGGAACCGTGAAAAGATCCGTGCCATGGACAACCTTGAGGTGGCGCAACTGCTGCACAGTTCGGACATGAACCTGAAAGCGCAGACCAGCCAGATCAATCAGCTGCTGGGACGTATCGAGCTGCTTAAACGGGACGACAACACCCTGCGCTTTACCATTCTTACCCTGATCTTCTTTGCCATTTTCCAGGCCGGCCTGCTGATCTGGATGGCGACCCGTTAGTCCTGTGTCTGCTGCCGGTCATGCAGGCTGCCGCCCATGCAGTCGGGCGAGGCCGGCGCAGCGTCAACGGCAGCCCATTCGTCAGGGGTATAGGTGTGCTGGGCCAGTGCATAGGGCATGCAACCCTGCAAGGCTGCATACACCTGCTGCTGCCGGCGCACCTTGCTCAGGCCGGCAAACACCGGCGATACAATAACCGCCTTGTAATGGGTTTCGGTACCACGGCTGTGCATATGGCTCTCGTCCATTACTTCAAGGTGAACCGGCTCAAGTACTTGCAGTGCCGTTTTGATTGTTTCCAGCATGGTAGGGGTCCTTGTCAGTCGAATAATCAGGCATGAATGTCCAGCTGGCTGCCCGGCTCTGCCTTGTCATGGGCATGGTAAGCGGCCAGCGGTTGTTGTTCAGCATCGTCAGTGTCATTGCGGGCCAGTTCGGCCCGGGCTTCGGCTTCCATTTGTGTCGCCTTCGCCGCTACCGCCCGGTCCTGCCCGGAGGGTTCGGCGGGCGCCAGCGCTGCGGCACGAATGGTCTGGGCCCGTTGCAGGGTTTGCTCCGGGGTACGGCCAGGCGAAACGTCAATACCCACCTCCCCGCTTACGGCATAGCGCACGCCATCCGGGCCTTTTTCATAGCTGAAACGGGCACCGGAGGTGGCCAGCCCGCCTGCTACTGCCAGATGGGCCATTTCATGGGCCCGCACTTCGCGGTCCCGTGCCTTGAGCCGCTCAACTTCGCGCTGGTCTTCTTCGGTAAGCGCTGCGGCCCTGTCCGGTGTTCTGGCAGCATCATTCCCCTGCCGGTCGGTGCTGGCCCCGGTACGGACCGGATGCGCCCCGTATAAAGCGGTTGTCATTCCCACCTGCATGGATGACTCCTTGCCTGCTAACGCCAGGCCGGGTAATGCGAACGATACTGACATTTAACCACAGCCTTGAAGGTTTTGGCTGTGACCGGTTGCCACCTGCCCCGCTGAAAATCAGTACGGGTGCCCACCACGCTGGCACAGCTGTTGCGGTCACACAAGCGCAGCTGCATCGGTTCAAAGCGGGCCCGCAGCACCAGCTGCTGATGGTTTTTGTCAGCCCGCTCCAGCACCAGTGCCTGCTGCTCGCCCTGCAGCAACTCCAGCGCCACCGGATTGGCCTTTCGCCATTTGTTCTTGCCAAAATCGGCTTCAACCTGGTCCAGCACGCATTGCAATACCTGTCCGGGCCCGGCCTGCTCCAGTTGCAACTCGCGCTCGCGCCGTTGCTGCTCCTGCAACACCAGCTGTGTTTGCTGCAAACGCAGCATGCGTTCACGCTCGGCGTCATTCTGGCGGGACTGCTCCATATAGGCCTCATGACGCTGGTCAGCGGTCATCGCCTGCCACTGTTGTTCGGAAATGCCCAGCGGGTAATAGCTGCATGCGCTGGCCAGCACGGCCATCAACAGCATGATCAAAAGCCTCAAGATGAACCCCCCTGCTTGTTATCCCGGGCCGCCTGCAACAGAAAACGGCGAATTCGCCGGTACTCTTTCAGTCGTTCCTGGTCGGCGACGGTCGGCTCGGCAATACGCCCCGGGTCGAGGTTGTCGGCATTGTCGGCGAGCTTTACCCGCAGCGTCAGCGGCTGTTCTGCAGCCCGGCGGGCAGCCTCCATGCGGCTTTCACCCGGCTGGCGGGTCAGCACCTGTACGGCCTGCAAAATATCCTCGGCAAAACCGGCTTCACGCAAGGCATCCAGCGTGATGCTGGTGTCCTCCAGCACATCATGCAGCAGGGCCACCATGCGGGCCGGCTCGTCGTCCAGTTTCAGCATCATCCGCAGCGGATGCAAAATATAGGGCTGGCCAGCCTTGTCTTTCTGGCCGGCATGGGCCAGGGCTGCAATCAGCAGCGCATGTTCAAGAGTTGCCATCAGCCGGGACTGTACAGGTCAATATTGCCGGTATAACCAAGGCCGGCAGCCTGGTCCCGCAGCCGCTCACCCAGCCCGTGCGGATGGCTGCCACGGCAAAACACCTCAACATGAATGCGGCCCTCGAGGTAATGCAAAACCACTTTGTCCATATCGATATGGTCCAGCTCCTGCTGCCATGCCTGGCGCAAATCCTGCAGCACCTGTGCCCGCAGCGGCAGGTTGCTGCTCGGCTCCGTCACTTCATCATCTTCGGGATCAATATGGATGGCAACATCGACAATGTCCTTGTTGGAATCCAGCAGAATCTGGCGGACATGATCGGAAATGCGATGCCCTTCCGAAACACTCAGAAAGCCTTTCACCTGCACATGCACATCAACCATAGAGCTGCCACCCATGCGGCGGGTACGCAGCATATGCACTCCCTGTACGCCTTCCACCGTATTGATCAACTCCTTGATGGACAGCAGTTGCCGGGGCTCCAGCCCGGTATCAATCAATTCGCGGACCGAGTTCCAGGCCTGGTCCCAGCCAATCCGGGCAATCATGAAGGCCACCACCACCGCGGCAAAGGCGTCCAGATAGGCAATGCCCATCAGGCTGCCGGCCACCCCCAGCAGCACCACGACCGATGAAATGGCGTCCGAGCGATGGTGCCAGGCATTGGCCTTGAGCAGCCCGGAACGGTGTTTGCGTGCCGCCACCATGGTGTACTGGTACAGGCCTTCATTGGCAACAATGGAAATAAAGGCAATCAGCAAGACCACCGGCGTCGGGGTCATCAGGCTGGACGGGTTGAGCAACCGGTCGGTGGCATCCCACGCCAGACCGCCAGCCGTCAGAATCAGCACAA
>CAZMLX010000160.1:0-5003 GCA_964567275.1 uncultured Thiopseudomonas sp.
ACGCATAGCTGCGGATGGAGCGCTGGTCCTTGACGAACGGCATCGGGAAGATCCACTCCACCCCGCCCTGGATCAGCACGTTACCACCAAAGGGCAGGAAATCCTGATCCGGGTCACCGCTGTGGGGCGTACTGCGCGGGCCCAGGGTGCTGTCACGGAAGCCACGTACCGAGTCAAAACCACCGGCATAGTAGTGTTCATAGAATGGCAACTGTTTGGTGGAGCCATAGCTGTCGGCATAGCCCAGCTGGGTATGGAAACGCAGCGCATGGTCGCCCCACAGGCCTTTGAAGTACTGGCCCTGATAGTCCAGACGGTAGAACTTCAGGTCGCTGCCGGGCACGGTGGCTTCCAGGAACAGGCTCTGCGAGTGGCCACGGGTTGGCAACATGCCCCGGTTGAGGGTGGAGGTGCTCCAGCCGGCGGTGGCCTTGAAGTTGGTAAAGCTCTTGCCTTCCTGGTTAATAAATTCTTCGATTTCCCCCGCCGGATAGCTACCCGGCTTGATTTTGTCGCTCTGGGCGTTAAGACCAAAGGTCAGCCGCGACTCTTCGCTAATCGGGTAGCCCATGGTGATGCCGGCGCCGGCACTGTCCACCGCATAGCTGGACACATCATAGTTGAGCTTGTCGTAGTTGGTTTTGCGGTAGAAGGCGTTATAACCCAGGCTGACACCGTCCACAGTCCAGTACGGGTCAATAAAGCTGAAGTTGTACTGGCTCTGGTATTCGGAACGGGTCAGGCCGATGGTCACGTGGTTGCCGGTACCCAAAAAGTTGGACTGGCTGATGGAGCCGCCCAGGATCATGCCGGCATTCTGGGCAAAACCGATACTGGCAGTAATGGAGCCGGACGGCTGCTCCTCAACGCTGATATTGACATCCACCTGGTCGTCGGTGCCGGGTACGGCCGGCGTTTCCACGCTGACTTCCTTGAAGTAGCCAAGGCGTTCCAGCCGGGTTTTGGACTGGTCAATCAGGTAGGTCGAGGCCCAGCCACCTTCCATCTGGCGCATTTCCCGGCGCAGTACTTCGTCACGGGTTTTGGTGTTGCCACGGAAGTTGATGCGGTTGACATAGGCACGCTTGCCCGGCTCCACCACATAAGACAGGGTCACGCTGTTGTCTTCTTCATGAATCTGCGGCACGCCGTTGACGCTGGCAAAGGTATAGCCTTCGTTGCCCAGCCGGCGGGTGATCAGCTCGGAAGTCGAGGTCATCACCTTGCGCGAGAAAATCTGGCCTTCTTTTGACAGCAGCAGTTCTTGCAGCTCGTCCTCAGGTACCTTGAGGTCGCCGGTCAGCTTGACCTCGCGGATGCGGTATTGCTCGCCTTCGTCAATGTTGACGGTGATGTACACCTGCTTTTTGTCCGGGCTGATCGACACCTGGGTGGAGGTGATGTCCATGTTGATGTAGCCACGGTCCAGGTAATGGGAGCGCAACCGCTCCAGGTCGCCGGACAGCTTTTCACGGGAGTATTTGTCGTCGCCCTTGAAAAACGAGGTGAAGTGCTTTTTCTTCAGCTCAAACAGGCCGATCAGCTCGTCATTGCTGAACACGGTATTGCCCACAATGTTGACGTTGCGGATGGAGGCAACCGAACCTTCCTTGACCTCAATCTTGATGCCAACCCGGTTACGGGGCTGCTCCACCACTTTGGTTTCGATGTGGGCGGTATAACGACCCTGGGCCACGTACTGGCGTTGCAGCTCGTTGCGCACCGCTTCCAGCGTGGCTTGCTGGAAAATCTCGCCTTCGGCCAGACCGGCCTGTTTCAGGCCCTTGAGCAGATCTTCACTTTTGATCGCTTTGTTGCCCGTGATATCAATGGCGGAAATGGAGGGCCGCTCCACCACGTTGACAATCAGTACGCCACCGTCACGGGCCAGGCTGATGTCCTGAAAAAAGCCGGTGCGGAACAACGCACGGCTGGCATTGGCCAGGCTTTCGTCACTGACTTCGTCGCCAACGTTCAGCGGCAGCGCGGCAAACACGCTGCCGGCCGAAACCCGTTGCAGGCCATTAAGGCGGATATCCGAGACCGTAAAGGAAGCGGCTGAGGCATGGGTGGAAATAATGGCAGATATTGCCGCAGATAATAACAGACGTTTCATGCTGTCCTTCAGGTCGTTCTGACAAATCAAAAACTGTGTTCAACATCCACAGCGGTCAATAACTGCGGCCCGCCAAAAGGCGGGCCCGTTGTTCGTTCCGTTGGCAGGCAGCCACCTACAAACGGGTAATATCGTTAAACAGGGCAAACAGCATCAGCGCAGCGATCATGGCCATGCCCAATTGCATCCCCAGCGTCTGGATACGCTCGGATAACGGCTTACCACGAACCCATTCGGCCCCATAAAATAGCAGATGTCCACCATCCAGCACAGGTACCGGCAGCAGATTCAGCACACCCAGACTAATACTCAGGTAGGCCATAAAGTACAAAAAGCTGCGCAGACCGGACTCCACCGAAGCGCCCGCTACTTTAGCAATGCTGATGGGCCCGCTCAAGTTTTTTGCCGAAAGTTCACCCAGCAGCATTTTCTTGATCGAAACCAGCGTCATTGCACTCATGGTCCAGGTTTTGGCAACCGCATTGAGTGCGCCATCCAGCGGGCCATGGGAAATGCTCACCAGCATCTGCTCCGGCCAGGGCTCACTGCTGCCGGCCGCCCCCAGAAAACCCAGACGCTGGCCGTTGTCGAGCACCCTGTTGCCCAGCGCAACCGGCAACTCCAGCCGTGCGCCGTTGCGCTCGATTTCAAACAACAGGGTCTGGTCGGCATGCTGCTGTACCTGCTCAACGGCGTCATACCAGGAGTCAACCGGCTGGCCGGCTATCGCCACCACCCGGTCTTCCTCGCGCAGGCCGGCAACCGCCGCCGGGCTGTCGGGCTCGACCCGGCTCAACACCGGCAGTGCCTGCGGCCGCCATGGCTGTACGCCCAGCGCATCCAGCGGATTGACATCGGCTACGCCCCGTTGCCAGTCCTGCAATACCACGCTGCGCTCCACACTCAGGGTATTGCCCGGCAAGCGCACTTCCAGCTGCAGGGTTCCGGTCTCGCCCAGTCGTTGCAACAGGCCGATATTGACATCACCCCAGCCCTGCACCGGCTTGCCATCTACCGCAATGATTTCATGGCCGGCCTGCAAACCGGCAACATCCGCCAGACTGCCGGGTACCACCTCGCCAATGACCGGTCGTATTTGCTGGGTGCCCAGCATGGCCAGCCACCAGAACAGCACAAAAGCCAGTAAAAAGTTGGCAATCGGGCCGGCAGCCACAATGGCGATACGCTGACGTACCGACTTGAGATTAAAGGCCTGGTGTTCGTCTTCCGGCGCCAGCGGCTCTTCACGGCCATCCAGCATTTTGACGTAGCCGCCCAGTGGAATGGCCGCCACCGCAAATTCGGTGCCGTGACGGTCTGTCCAGCTGAACAGCGGCTTGCCAAAGCCCACGGAAAAACGCAGCACCCTCACACCACAACGCCGGGCCACCCAGAAGTGGCCATACTCGTGAATGGTTACCAGCACGCCCAGCGCCACCAGGGTGCCCAACAGCATGTAGATACCGCTCATGTTGACTCCTGCGCCAGCCAGTAGCCGGCAATTTCACGGGCCTTGCGGTCCGCTTCAAGAATATGCTCCAGACTGTCGGCGGCAGTGACCGCCTGCTGTTCGAGCGTGCGCTCGATAATGCGGGCAATCTGCAAAAAACCGGTCTGGCCAGCCAGAAAACCGGCCACCGCCACTTCGTTGGCCGCATTCAGAATGGCCGGAGCGGTGCCGCCCTGCTCCGCCGCCTGGCGGGCCAGTCTCAGGCAGACAAATTTTTCCAGGTCAGGTTCAAAAAAGTCCATGCGGGCCAGCGCAAACAGGTCCAGCGGCGCCACGCCGGAGTCAATGCGCTGTGGCCAGGCCAGCGCATGGGCAATCGGTGTGCGCATATCGGGGTTGCCCAGCTGCGCCAGTACCGAGCCGTCGATGTAGTCCACCAGCGAATGAATCACGCTTTGCGGGTGAATCACCACCTCGACCTGATCAGGACGGGCGGCAAACAGCCAGCAGGCTTCGATCAGCTCCAGGCCCTTGTTCATCATGGTGGCGGAGTCGACCGAAATTTTTTGCCCCATCGACCAGTTGGGATGGGCGCAGGCCTGTGCCGGTGTTACCTGTGCCAGATCGGCCAGCGGGGTTTCACGGAACGGCCCGCCAGAGGCAGTCAGCAACAGCCGGCGCACACCGGTTTGCTGCAGGCCAGCCTGATAATTGGCAGGCAGCGCCTGAAAAATCGCATTGTGCTCGCTGTCGATGGGCAACAGGGTGGCACCGTGCTGCTGCACCGCCTGCATAAACAGCGCACCGCTCATCACCAGCGCTTCCTTGTTGGCCAGCAGCACCTTTTTGCCGGCCCGTACCGCCGCCAGCGTGGGTGCCAGCCCGGCAGCACCGACAATGGCCGCCATCACTGCATTCACCTCGGCAGCACTGGACACCTGACACAGGCCCGCTTCGCCGTGCAGCACCTCACAATCCAGCCCCTGCAATTGCGCCTGCAAACGGGCTGCCGAGGTAGCATCGGCCACCACTGCAAAACGGGGCTTAAAGCGCAGACACAGCTGTGCCAGCTCGTCGATACGGCTATGGGCCGTCAGCGCAAACACCCGGTAAAGGTCCGGGTGGCGGGCAATCACGTCCAGCGTACTGGCCCCAATGGAGCCGGTCGCTCCCAGCACGGTAATCCGCTGCATGTCAGGCCAGCCAGCCGGTCAGCAGAAACAGCAGGGCAAACAGCGGCAAGGCGGCGGTCAGGCTGTCGATACGGTCCAGCACACCGCCATGGCCTGGCAACAGGTTGCTGCTGTCCTTGATGCCGGCACTGCGCTTGAACATGCTTTCGGTCAAATCGCCAATCACCGAGAACAACACAATAACGCCCGCTGCCAGCACAAACAGCGGCAGTATCTCAAGAAAATACCATAACATTCTGGTGTA
>CAZMLX010000161.1:0-4984 GCA_964567275.1 uncultured Thiopseudomonas sp.
GGGTGCCAGAACACCATGCCCGGCGCTTCTTCCTGGGTGTGAAACAGGTCCAGCCGCTTGCCGAGGCGCCGGTGATCACGCTTTTCGGCTTCTTCAATACGCTTGACGTACTCGGCCAGCTGCTTCTTGTCGGCCCAGGCGGTGCCGTAAATGCGTTGCAACTGCTCGTTTTTGGAATCGCCGCGCCAGTAGGCACCGGAGAAACGGGTCAGTTTGAAGTGCTTGAGAAAACGGGTGTTGGGCACGTGCGGACCCCGGCACATGTCCACATATTCCTGGTGATAGTACAGGCCCATTTCGGTTTCGTCGGGCATGTCGTCAATCAGGCGCAGCTTGTACTCTTCACCACGCTCGGCAAAGGTCTTGATGACATCGGCGCGGGGGGTAAGCTTTTTGATGACGTCATAGTCCTGGGCAATCAGCTCGCGCATGCGCTTGTCGATGGCATCCAGATCATCAGGGGTAAATGGGCGCTCGCTGAACACGTCATAGTAAAAACCTTCCTCGATCACCGGCCCGATCACCATTTTGACCTCGGGGTACAGCTGCTTGATGGCATGGCCAATCAGGTGCGCGCAGGAGTGGCGGATAATTTCCAGCCCGTCCTGATCCTTGGGGGTGATGATCTGCAGCTCGGCGTCGTCGCTGATCAGGTCACAGGCGTCCAGCAGACGGCCATTGACGCGGCCGGCTACCGTGGCCTTGGCCAGGCCGGCACCGATGGACTCGGCCACCTGCATGATGGATACGGGCTGATCGAACGAACGCTGACTTCCGTCAGGAAGGGTAATGACAGGCATTGGCGCCTCCTCTCCTAGTGGTGACCCCTACCAAAGGTCACGTGGGTTGGGATGAGCCAGCAAGAGCGGCCCGCCGGCACCTCTGCCCTACAGTGGCAAACGTGCACGCCGACAAGCCGGAGTTACTGGATGTAACAAAGCAAAAAAGGCTGCATCGGGCAGCCTGAACTGCGTGATTATCCGCCATCCATGGCGGATGTCAAGAAACCGGATGGTGCGGCTTTACAGCCGGGTAACCAGTTTCAGACTCAGCCGGTCGCCACCAAAACGGTTTCTGACCCGGCTTTCATGGTTCCACTGCAACGACACCGAGCTGCCCTTGCCGGTGCGATAGCTGACTGACGGACCATAGGCCAGTACCTGCCCCCTGCGGCCCTTGCTCCAGGCCGGCGTGGCCGGCACCGTGTGCCCGTCCACCCGGTCGGAAGTTGTCTGTTTCAGGTAATAACCGGCTACCCCCACACCCCAGCGTCCCAGCTGCCTGCCCAGCAGATAGTCGACATGAAACTCCTGCCCCGAGTGATAGCTCTGTTTCGGGGTAGCCGCTGTGGCCCGGTAGTTGCGGTTTTTATCCTTGATGTTGTACATGAACTTGGCTGACGCCTCCCAGCCATTGCCCGGCAGCCAGGTTACGGCTGCCAGCGGCTCCAGCGCCCAGTAGTTCACCCCCGGACTACGGCGGCTGTCACGGGCATTGTAATGGCCGGTCGGCATATTGATGTCCAGCCCCAGCACCCAGTGCAGGCGCTCCCGGTGCCAGGACAAAATCAGCGGATTGAATGTGATATCGGCCAGGTCTGTACGACGACCGGACTGTCCGCCCAGCCGCAGATCCTGGTGCACCACCGGCACAATCAGCTGCCAGCCGTAATCGGCACCCAGCCACTGGTGGCCGGTCATTCGCACATAGCGAAAGGCGCTGTACCAAACCCCCAGACGGGTATCACTGACCCGCCCACCCTGCCCGTCATACAGCTTGCCGCCATAATAGCCACTGTTGACGATCAGATAATGTCCCTTGCCCGGCAGCAGTCCCGCCTTCCAGTTGGCCACGCCATTGGCTGACTGGTCGCTGCCCAGTTTTGCATGTACCTGGCCACTGCAGGCCAGCAACAAGGCAGCCAGACCCGCAGTACTACATTCCAGTTTTTTAAACATCTATTCAATATCCTTGTCACCAGCGGGCTGCCCATGACCCTTGCCCGCCCAAAGTCCAGTTACAAAAACGGGACGCCTTGGCGTCCCGTTTTTGTAGTCCGTACCACTCAAGCCTGGCGGATCGGTGTTTCCGGGTACCAGGCGTCTTGCAGTTCGCTGACGTCAACACTGGCCGGCTCGCTGCGGCCTTTCAGCCAGGCTTCAACGGCCGCACGCTGCTCAGCGGTTACCGAGCCACGTTTGCCCAGGCATACCAGTGCATAGTCGGGACCACCCAGCAGGCCCAGGCCATTGGCCTCGACCGCTTCGACTACAAAGTCGGAAAAAAAGGCTTCAATGGCCTCGTCAGACAGGGTTTCAGGGTAAACAACCTGTACTTCAAAACCCAGTTCCTGGAATTCGTCCACACAGAGTTTTTTGCGCAAACGGCGCGAGCGATTTTTCGCCATGACCACCTCCAATAAATGAAGCGCAAGTTTAACAGACTTTGCTGCGCCAACCCAACGACAACAGCAGGTGTTGGCGGCGTCCGCTTTCGGGCATACTAGCGCCCACTTCCAACACCGCTGAACGGATCGTTTTTCCAATGCGCAAGTTTTTTTATTCCCTGACCCTGTCGCTGGCCTGTATTCACCCAGCCCTGGCCGCACACCCCGATGCAACCGACGTCCAGACCCTGCTCAAAGCCCACAAAATCCCGTCCGATGCCCTGGCACTGGTAGCCATGCCGCTGGACGGCAGCCACCCCGGCATTCGCCACAACGCCGATTTGCTGGTCAACCCCGCATCGACCATGAAACTGGTCACCACCTACGCCGCCCTGGAACTGCTGGGTCCCACCTTTGCCTGGAAAAGCGACCTGTTGACCGACGGCAAAATCCAGGGCAACACGCTGGTCGGCAACCTGTATTTCCGCAGCGGCGGCGACCCCAAACTCACTACCGAGCGGCTATGGCGACTGCTGCAAGACCTCAAGCTGCACGGCATTGAGCACATCCAGGGCGACCTGGTGCTTGACGGCAGTTACTTTGATATCCGTAACCTGGTTCCCTTTCCCGGAGAAGCCAGTGACCTGTACCGCCCGTTCATGGTCGAGCCCGACAGCCTGCTGATCAACTTTGGTGCCCAGCGTTTTATCGCCCAGGCCAGCGCCGGCCAGCCTCGCATCATGGCCGACCCGCACATCAGCCAGGTTCAGGTCAACAACCAGTTGCAGGTAGTCAAGGGGCAGCCCTGCTCCCGTGCCCAGGTCAGTTTTCAGCCCAGGCAAAACGGCACCCAGCTGGTCATGAACGTGACCGGTACGCTACCCGAGGGCTGCCGCCAGGAAGGCTACTTTGCCTTTGTCGATCACGCCCGCTTCGCTTCCGGCAGCATCCGCAGCACCTGGAGCGGCATGGGCGGCAGCCTGACCGGTGCCACCCGGCTTGGCCAGACCCCGGCCGCTGCCCGCCTGCTCACCAGCCAGCCTTCGGCCAGCCTGGCCGAGACCATCCGCGACATCAACAAGTACAGCAACAACACCCTGGCCAAACAGCTGTTCCTGACCATCGGCAAGCGCTACCGCACCCCCGACGATGCCGACGATGTCACCGCCGCCCAGCGCACTCTGGGCAACTGGTGGCGCAGCCTGGGCATTGAACGCCCGTCACTGGTGATCGAAAACGGCTCGGGCCTGTCACGCCAGGAACGTGTTACCGCCAACGACCTGGCGTTGATGCTGCGCCATGCCGCACGCAGCCCGCATGCGCCGGAGTTTATGGCTTCGCTGCCGGTCAGCGGTGTTGACGGCACCCTGCGCAACCGTCTCAAACAACACCCGGTGCGGGGCAATGCCCGGCTTAAAACCGGCACCCTGCGCAATGTGCGGGCCATTGCCGGCTACAGCAAGGATGTACAGGGCCGCGACTGGGTGCTGGTGGCCATTCTGTATAACGGCGCCAATATCAATAACGCTGCCCTCGACAGCCTGCTGGCCTCGTTGTACAGCCAGCGACCGGTGCCGGCCCGTTAGTCCTCGTCACGTCCGTCCAGCATGGTGCGCTTGAGCAGCACATAGAGTGCGCCGGTGCCACCATGCCGGGCCTGACATGAACTAAAACCCAGCACCCGCTCATGCTGGCGCAGCCAGGTATTGACGTGGCTTTTCAGCATCGGTTTGCGCCCATCCAGCCGGTTCGACTTGCCATGGGTCACCCGCACGCAACGCACTTCCAGCTTTAGCGCCTCGGCCAGAAACTCCCACAACTGGCTGCGGGCTTTTTCTACCGTCATGCCATGCAGGTCAATGCTGCCTTCAAAGGCAATTTGCCCGGCTTTCAGCCGGCGCAGCTGGCTGTCCTGAACACCGTCCCGGCCCCAGAGCAAAAACTCCTCCGGCTGCACATCCAGCACATACTGGTCCGACAGGCCATCCACCCGGATCGTCCCGGCGCCCTGCACCGCCCTGCTTCGTGCCACTTGCAAGCTGCCCTTGTCCACCGGCTTTTTGCCGGTATCGGCCTGGTCGACCCGGATACGGCGTACGCCACGCATCTCGCGGGCAAACAGGGAAAAATCGTCATCACTGTCCATCGCTGTCCCCATAAACAAAAACGCCCCACAGCGTGGGGCGTTTTGTATACAACCGTCTGTTACATTTTGGCAATCATTGCATCGCCGAAACCGGAGCAGGATACCAGGGTGGCATCGTCCATCAGACGTTCGAAGTCATAGGTGACAGTCTTGGCACCAATGGCACCATCAATGCCCTTGATGATCAGGTCAGCAGCTTCGTTCCAGCCCATGTGACGCAGCATCATTTCGGCAGACAGGATCACGGAACCGGGGTTCACTTTGTCCTGGCCAGCGTACTTGGGTGCAGTACCGTGGGTGGCTTCAAACATGGCAACGCTGTCAGACAGGTTGGCACCCGGAGCGATACCGATACCGCCAACCTGGGCTGCCAGGGCGTCAGAGATGTAGTCGCCGTTCAGGTTCAGGGTGGCAATCACGTCGTACTCGGCAGGACGCAGAACGATCTGCTG
>CAZMLX010000162.1:0-4915 GCA_964567275.1 uncultured Thiopseudomonas sp.
GCTTTATTGCAAGGTAGCCAATTTGTTCAGTGCCTCCTTAAGCCCTTGAGGTGCAATTACGTACAGCGCTCAGCCACTCAGTATTGCTGGGCCAAAGTCCCGCAAGGACAAGGAGCATTCCATGCACAGTCAACATATCCAGATTTTCACCAGCGCCGACGGACAAGCCCAACTTGAAGTGGCCCTGGAGCAGGATACAGTCTGGCTGAGCCAGGCACAGATGGCGCAGTTGTTTTCCACTACGACAGACAACATCAGCTTACACTTGAAAAATATTTTCCTTGAGGGTGAGCTTCTTGAATACTCAACTACCGAGGATTACTCGGTAGTTCGCCAAGAAGGCTCTCGTCAGGTGAAACGCCGCATCAAGCACTACAACCTCGACGCCATTATCTCGGTCGGTTACCGCGTCAGCTCAAAGCGCGCCACCCAGTTTCGTCAATGGGCCACCCGCGTTCTCAAAGAACACCTGGTGCAAGGCTACAGCCTCAACCAGCGTCGGCTTGCCGAACGCGGCATAGAGTTTGAGCAAGCAGTCAGCCTGCTCAGCCGTACCCTAAGCAACCACAAATTAATTAGCCCTGCCGGCGAAGCCGTGGCTGCCGTCATCAGCGATTACGCGCGCAGCTGGAGCCTGCTACAGGGCTATGACGAGCAACAGCTGGCAGAAATCAGCGCCAGACAAAGCAACATGCACGCGTTTGATTTAGATAGCGCTCTGGCCGCCATCGCCGACCTCAAGCGCACACTGATTGCCAAGGGCCAAGCCGGTCGAGCAACTGATCAACGACAACACTCTGGTAGCCCTGGCCCTGTTGGTCGCCGAAAGCCTGCCCGAGCAAAAAGAGCTGATGATCCGGCTGGTCGAGCACTTTATTCTGCTTAAAGCAGATTAACGTCCTCAGGCGCTGAGCAGTGCAGCGCCTCTCCAGCTACCTGTGGATTGCGCCAGCGCAAGCTAGCCAACATGCCGTCCGCCGCACTATCAGACATCCCCAACATTCAGCACCAGGCAGGCATGATGCAGCCGGGCGGCCCAATAACCCGCCACCACAACACACGCTGCAGGTGGCAGAACAGGTCAAAAAGCCCTAGCATGGCGGCCTGTATCCATTCACCTGTTACGAGTTCCCTTATGTCTGATCCACAAAAACGCCCTCTGCTTAGCACCAAGTATGTGGTTTTCCTGGGCATTTTCATTGCCAGCATTCTTTATGTGGTACTAAGCCGCTAATTAGGCCGGCTCGCCCAAGCCTTGTAGCCGCTGAGAGCGCTGGACCCTGCGACTGGCGCACCGGATGACCTGGGGAAGCACTGCAGTCTGTTACCCGGCAAAACAGACAGCCATCATTAGTCAGGCTATAGTGTCGTCCCTGCGGCCTGCCTGGCCGCATTTTTCTTTCCTGCCTTAGTAAGGCCTGTTCCGTGTCCAGCCAGCTGTCCAATATCTTCACCACCGTTTTGCCCATTGTCCTGTATTTGCTGGCCGGCTATCTGGTCGGCAAGCGCCTCCCCCGGGCCCTGAACCGGCGGCTGATCAGCGGCATTACCCCGGTGGTATGGGTGATCCTGTTTGTAATCGGGCTGGAGTCGGGCGAGGCCTTTGGCAGTTTTGCCTCCGGCCTGCAGGTGCTGAAACAGGCTGCCCTCTATGCCTTTACCCTAAGCGCAGTGGTGTTTGTGTGCATTTTGCCGCTCAACCGGCGCAGCCCGCATGACGACGGCAACAGCGACGGCTGGCGGGCGCTCTGGCATCCGCTCAAGGAGTGTCTGATTGCCTTTGGACTGGTGCTGTTGGGTGCCTTTGCCTATCGCCTGCACTGGCATGACAGCCCGGCAGGTACCCTGCTGCTGAATATTTCCTGGTGGCTGTATGTGTTGCTGTTCCTGATCGGGCTGGACCTGGCGCAGGTAGCCATCAGCCGCTCCTGGCTGGCACCCCGGGTGCTGATGATTCCGTTGTTGGTGATGGCCGGCTCCATGCTCGGCGGCGTATTGCTGAGTTTTATCACCGGCGAGCGCCTGGCGGTATCACTGGCCCTGAGCACCGGCTTTGGCTGGTTCAGCCTGTCCGGTGCCATTGCCGGCCAGCAGCTGGGCGACGCCTACGGCAGTGTGGCGCTGCTCAACGACCTGATGCGCGAGCTGATCGGCCTGACCGTGGTGTTTTTGCTGGGCCGCAACTTTGCCAACAGCAGCGTGGGCGTCTGTGCTGCCACCGCCATGGATACCACCCTGCCCTTTGTGCGCAAAGCCTGCCATTACGAATATGTGCCCACCGCCATCATCAGCGGGTTGATCCTGACCATTGCCGCCCCCTTCTTCATGCTGTTTTTCCTCAGCTTTGTCTGATCGCCGTCCAGGTAGCCACCCCAACGCTGCAAGCCCGGCGCTTTCACGTTAAACTGGCGCCCGTCATTTATTTACGGGCATCCCTGCCCCCTGATTACAGGCCCGCAGCCATGAATACCACCGGAACCCTCTATATCCTGTCCGCCCCTTCCGGCGCCGGCAAAACCAGCCTGGTCAAGGCATTGCTGGACGAACTGCCCAACGTGCGGGTATCAGTTTCCCACACCACCCGCCCCATGCGTCCCGGCGAGACCGATGGCATCAACTACCACTTCACCAGCCACCAGGATTTTCAGGAGATGAGCCGCCAGGGCGATTTCCTGGAGCATGCCGAGGTTTTCGGCAACTTTTACGGCACGTCGCACAGCAAGGTGCGCGAAGCACTGGCCCGGGGTGAAGACATGATTCTGGAGATCGACTGGCAGGGTGCCCAGCAGGTGCGCCGGCTGGCCCCGGATGCGGTGTCGGTGTTCATTCTGCCGCCCAGTCGCGAGGCCCTGCAGCAGCGGCTGAACAACCGTGGCCAGGACAGTGCCGAGGTGATCGACGGCCGCATGCAGCAGGCGGTGTCGGAAATGAGCCACTATGTGGAATATGACTATCTGGTCATCAATGATGATTTTGCTGTCGCCCTGGGCGAGCTCAAGGCCATTTTCCTGGCCCGCCGCCTGACCCAGCACAACCAGCAACAACGCCAGGCCGAACTGCTGAACCGTTTGCTCAACGCCTGACGCCATGCGCAAATTGCTGTCCGGGTGTGTCGCCCTGCTGCTGGCCGGCGCACTGCTTTATGCCGGAGCCTGCCTGCTGGCTTCGCTGATTGCCCGGCAGCAGCTGGAGCAGATACTCCAGGACAACCAGCTGGAGCAACATGTGCACTGGCAGTCGCTGCGCTCCAGCCCGCTGGGCGGCACCCTGACCCTGAACGGTGTGCACTGGCAGGGCAATGCCGGGCTGCCCGTCGAACTGCACATCCGGCAGCTGCGGCTGCATGACCTGGTACACACCGAAAGCCGGCTGGCGTTCCGGCTGGAGGTGGAGCACTTGCAGCCCCAGTCACCGGCCGACCCGCTGCTGCTGCCGCTGTACCAACAGCTACAGATTACCCCCGGCCCTGCTGCCGAGCCTCTCAATGCCCGGCTGGAGCTGGACTACGCCCTGGCACAAGGCAGCCTTGCGCTGGAGCTGGCTGTGGAGCTGCCCGGACTGCTCGATGCTGCCGTCAGTGTCGAGCTGGACCAGATTCGCACCCCTTACAGCCTGTTGCTGGCGGCAACGGCCAGCGGCCTGCAACCGGCACCCCTCAACGGTAACTGGCTGCTGGACCGGGCACTGGCCGATGCCCGGGCCATTCGTCTGCGCTCGCTGCAACTGTCCTACCAGGACCGGGGCCGTGCGCTGCGGGCTATACAGCCACAACCGCCACTGCATTGCCCACCGCAGCTGGCACAGCGCCTGTCCGACCCCGATCAGACCTGCCGGCAACTGCTGGCGGCCTGGCAGGGTCTGGCTCCCGGTTTTGTGCTGCAATTCAACCCGGCGCCACCGCTGCCGCTGGGCCAGATAGCGACCACACCCGGGGCCGCAGCCAATATCCGCAGCCGCTAAACCCGCTGCGCCTTTCTTTGCGCCCCGGTATCTTTTAAACTAGGGCACAAACCGCCGCAACTTCCTCCCTTTCCGTCTGGATACCCGGTCTCCGGTCGTACATCCGGTCAGGGCTGCTGCTTTCTTTTTTATTTTCCCCCGAGGACTCCCCATGGCCCGAGTTACTGTTGAAGACTGCCTGGAAAACGTAGAAAACCGCTTTGAACTGGTCATGCTGGCTACCAAGCGCTCACGCCAGCTGGCAACCGGCGGCAAGGAACCCCGCGTCCCTGAAGAAAACGACAAGCCCACCGTACTGGCGCTGCGTGAAATTGCCGAGGGCCTGATCGACGCCGAAAGCGTAGCCATGGAAGAAGCCACCATCATCGACGAACCGCTGTTTGCCGCCTTTGACGACAGCATCAACTGATACCACCGCCCCACATTCTTGCCACTGACTGCCGGAGGCCCGCATGCCAGCCGTTGAGCGTTTAGCCGGACAACTGGGTGATTACCTGGGAACAGACCAGGTCAACCTGGTCCGTCGTGCCTACTATTACGCCGAACAGGCTCATGACGGCCAGCTGCGCAGCAGTGGCGACCACTACATCACCCACCCGCTGGCGGTGGCCACCATTCTGGCGGAAATGCACATGGACCATCAGAGCCTGATGGCCGCCATGCTGCATGACGTGATTGAAGACACCGGCATCCCCAAGGAAGCGCTGGTGGCCCAGTTTGGCGAAAGCGTGGCGGAAATGGTGGACGGCGTGAGCAAGCTCACGCAGATGAAATTCGGCACCAAGGCCGAGGCCCAGGCGGAGAACTTCCAGAAAATGGCCATGGCCATGGCCCGCGACATCCGTGTCATTCTGGTCAAACTGGCCGACCGCCTGCACAACATGCGCACCCTGGGCGCCCTGAATGCGGAAAAACGCCGCCGCATCGCCAAGGAAACCCTGGAAATCTACGCCCC
>CAZMLX010000163.1:0-4867 GCA_964567275.1 uncultured Thiopseudomonas sp.
GTCTGGTTATGCTGATGACCAGCGCTAGCTCGATTCGTGAAGTGATTGCCTTCCCGAAAACCCAGAGTGCGGCCTGTGTGATGACCCAGGCGCCGGGTACTGTGGATGCCAAGCAGTTACGTGAGCTGAACATCCGGTTGCGGGAGCAGGCCAAGGCTGAGGGGTGATTGGTTTTTGCGGTGTGGGTCGGGTCGGGGTCAGGCCGGCTTAAAGCTGCGCTTCACCTCTCGAAGCAAGCTTCGAGACGCTCGCTGAGGCTTTAGCCAGCCTGACCCCGACCCCCATACTCCGCATGGTGTGGGAGAGGGCGGCCCGGCTACGCCGGGCTGCTGTCGCATGAAGCACGCTATTTGGGTTTTTTACGGTTTGGACCCTGCCGGTGTGTGAGCCCTGGTTTGTATGGGGTTTAAACATTGTCATCACCCGGCTTGACCGGGTGATCTTCCAGCACCGGATCGCTTTTAAGGTGCAGTGTGCACAGTATTTCCGGCAGGCGTGGGGTGCTATGGAGTAAAGCGTAGGCGACAGGGATGTCGCCTTCGAGCCTACAGGGATGTATTCACGGCGACTTTACGCAATAGCGCCCCACGCCTGGCCTACACAGAATTTGAAATTTTAAGAAACAAAGAGGAACTGTTATGGCTGGACATTCCAAATGGGCCAATATTAAACACCGCAAGGCACGTCAGGACGCGCAGCGCGGCAAGATTTTTACCAAGCTGATTCGTGAGCTGACCGTGGCTGCCAAGGCCGGTGGCGGCATTGTTGCCGACAACCCGCGTCTGCGCCTGGCGGTGGACAAGGCGCTGGGCGCCAACATGAGCCGTGACGTGATTGACCGTGCCATCGCCCGGGGTGCCGGCACCAACGATGCCGACAACGTAGAAGAGTTGTCCTATGAGGGTTACGGCATTGCCGGTGTAGCGGTGTATGTGGAAGCCATGACCGACAACCGCAACCGTACCGCCGCCGAAGTGCGTCACGCCTTCAGCAAGCACGGCGGCAACCTGGGTACCGACGGCTCGGTGGCCTACCTGTTCGAGCGCAAGGGCCAGATCCTGTTTGCACCGGGCGTAGACGAAGAAGCCCTGATGGATGCTGCGCTGGAAGCCGGTGCCGACGACGTGGTGGTCAACGACGACGGCTCGGTTGAAGTGTTGACCGCTTTTGGCGACTTCATCAACGTCAACGAAGCCCTGATTGCCGCCGGCTACAAAGCCGAAGAAGCCGAAGTCACCATGATCCCCAGCACCACCGCCGAGCTGGACAGCGACAGTGCCGAAAAAATCATGAAACTGATCGACGCCCTGGAAGACCTGGACGACGTACAAAACGTCTACACCAACGCCGAATTCCCGGACGAAGACTAAGCATTGCGCAGCCAAAGGTAGTTCTGCCTGCTTTTCTGGCGGAACTGCCTGTGCAGCAAAAGTGATTGCCTGGACGAAGTAAGACGGCAGCATTTGCACGTTTTGCGAATCAGTAAATCCACCCGGTATTAAGCCTGAACATGGCGACAGCGGCCCGGCGCAGCCGGGCTACACCCTCTCCGTCCATGCGGTGTATCCGGGGCCGGGTGAGGCTGGCAAAAGCCTCGGCGACCGCCCCGAAGCCTGCTTCGGGGCGGGAAGCGCAGCTTTAAGCCAGCCTCACCCGGCCCCTGACACCCGGCAAAAGACAAAAGCAATCTACTGTGTAAATATTCAGTACCATGTGCTACTTTGTTGTCCTTTCTTTTCAGCAAAAGCTCACGGCATGACTTTGATTCTTGGCATTGACCCCGGCTCGCGCATCACCGGCTATGGCGTGGTGCGTGACACCGGTCGTGGCTGCGAATATGTCGCCTCCGGCTGCATCCGCACCGGCAGCGGCGAGCTGGCCGACCGGCTGGATGCGGTGTTTGCCGGTGTCAGCCAGGTGATCGAGCTGTATCAACCGGAACTGATGGGCATCGAACAGGTGTTCATGGCCAGCAACGCCGACTCGGCGCTCAAGCTGGGCCAGGCCCGTGGTGCGGCCATTGTGGCGGCAACCCAACATCAGATAAAAGTCAGCGAATACAGCGCCACCCAGATCAAGTCGGCGCTGGTGGGCAGTGGCCGTGCCGCCAAGGAACAGGTGCAGATGATGGTCATGCACCTGCTCAAGCTGACCGAGAAACCGCAGATTGATGCCTCCGATGCGCTGGCAGTGGCGCTCTGTCATGCCCACCATCGTCAGACGCTGATTCCCCACAATCTGGGCGGTGCCAGGCGGCGTGGTGGACGCTTGCGACTGGCCAGCCTGCCTGAAGGATATGTTCAATGATTGGTTTTTTGCGCGGCATCCTGCTGGACAAGCAGCCGCCTTTTGTCACCCTGGATGTCAATGGTGTGGGTTACGAGCTGGAAGTGCCGATGAGCACGTTGTTTCAGCTGCCGGAAACCGGCAAACAGCTGGAGCTGCATACTCATCTGGTGGTGCGTGAAGACGCCCAGCTGCTATTCGGTTTTTACAGCCGCAAGGACCGCCAGATGTTCCGCGAGCTGATCCGCCTCAATGGCGTGGGCCCCAAGCTGGCGCTGGCGCTGATGTCCGGCATGAGCGGCGACGAGTTGATTGCCTGCGTGCATGCTGAAGACACCGCCCGGCTGATGAAGGTACCGGGTGTCGGCAAGAAAACGGCCGAGCGCCTGCTAGTTGAGCTCAAGGGCAAATTCAAGGACTGGGAGCTGCCGGCCGGTGCAACCCTGCCCACTGTCGATACGACCACCACGCACTATTCCACCAGTGCCGAGCAGGATGCGGTCAGCGCACTGGTATCGCTGGGCTTTAAACCCGCCGAAGCCAGCAAAGCCGTGCGTGCGGTGTTTGCCGACGACCTGCGCAGCGAAGAGCTGATTCGCCTGGCCTTGCGTGGCCTGGGCCAGTAAACAGGTAACCCCATGATCGAAGCCGACCGCCTGATTTCCGGTACCGCCAAAGAGCGGGAAGAGCAGTTTGACCGCGCCATCCGTCCGCTCAGTCTGGAGGAGTACATCGGCCAGCCGGTGGTGCGTGACCAGATGGGGCTGTTTATCCAGGCCGCCCGCATGCGCAACGAGGCGCTGGACCACACCCTGATTTTTGGCCCGCCGGGTCTGGGCAAAACCACGCTGGCCAACATCATTGCCACCGAAATGGGCGTGTCGTTAAAAAGCACCTCCGGCCCGGTGCTGGAGCGGGCCGGCGATCTGGCTGCGCTGCTGACCAACCTCAATGAAGGCGATGTGCTGTTTATCGACGAAATTCACCGCCTGCCACCGGTGGTGGAAGAAGTACTGTATCCGGCCATGGAAGACTTTCAGCTCGACATCATGATTGGCGAAGGGCCGGCGGCCCGCTCCATCAAGCTGGATCTGCCACCCTTTACCCTGGTCGGTGCCACCACCCGTGCCGGCATGCTGACCAATCCGCTGCGTGACCGCTTCGGCATTGTGCAGCGGCTGGAGTTCTACAGCCATGCCGACCTGAGCAGCATTGTCGAGCGGGCAGCCGGCATTTTTGGCATGCCGATTGATCCTGAAGGCGCCTTCGAGATTGCCCGCCGTTCGCGGGGCACGCCACGCATCGCCAACCGCCTGCTGCGCCGGGTACGCGACTTTGCCCAGGTGCGCAGCAATGGTGAAATCAGCCGGGCGGTGGCCGATCAGGCGCTGAACATGCTGGATGTGGACGAGCTGGGCTTTGACCACCAGGACCGCCGTCTGCTGCTGACCATGATGGAAAAATTCGATGGCGGGCCGGTCGGGCTGGACAACCTGGCAGCGGCCATCAGCGAAGAACGTCATACCATCGAAGATGTGCTGGAGCCCTACCTGATCCAGCAGGGTTATATCATGCGCACGCCCAGGGGACGGGTGGTCACCCGTCACGCCTGGCTGCATTTTGGTCTGCAGGCACCGAAAACCGCACAATCTGCCCAGGAGGAGCTTTTCGATGACGAAAACGGAATTTAGCTGGCCCTGCCGGGTCTATTACGAGGACACCGATGCCGGCGGCGTTGTCTACTATGTGAACTACCTCAAATTCATGGAGCGGGCACGTACCGAACGCCTGCGGACACTGGGTTACAGCCAGCATCAACTGGCTGCGGAAAATCTGCTTTTTGTCGTACATAGCGCACAAACCCGCTATCATGCGCCGGCGCGGCTGGATGACGAATTGCAGGTCACTGCACGGGTCGTCAAGCTGGGCAAGGCCAGGCTGGAATTCGGCCAGCAGGTACGCCGCAGCGACGGCTTGTTGCTGTGTGAAGGGCAGTTCACCATTGCCTGTGTCGCCGCCGACAGTTTCAGGCCCGTGGCAATGCCAGCCGCATTACATACCGTTTTTCAACACGATCTTTAGCGTTAGGGGAGGCCTCTGTGGGCGCCAATCAAGCCGATTCAATGTCAATGTGGAGCCTGATCAGCAACGCCAGCCTGCTGGTGCAGCTGGTGATGCTGGTACTGTTGCTGGCCTCGGTGATTTCCTGGGTAATGATTTTTCAGCGTGGCTCCATTCTGTCGGCAGCCCGTCGTGGCCTGGAAGCTTTTGAAAGCCGTTTCTGGTCGGGTGTCGACCTGTCCCGTCTGTATCGGGAGGTCAGCGGTAAGCAGGAGCTGGACGGCGCCGAGCGCATTTTCCAGTCGGGCTTCAAGGAGTTCAGCCGGCTGCGCCAGCAACCGGGCATGGAGCCTGATGCCATCATGGATGCGGTGGCTCGGGCGATGCGGGTGGCCATTTCCCGCGAAGAAGAACTGCTGGAACAGAACCTGCCGTTCCTGGCAACGGTTGGTTCCACCAGCCCCTATGTCGGCCTGTTCGGTACCGTATGGGGCATCATGAACTCGTTTCGTGGTCTGGC
>CAZMLX010000164.1:0-4866 GCA_964567275.1 uncultured Thiopseudomonas sp.
AACAGTTCAGGCACCGGGTTGCTCCGGTGTGTCGTCAGTGGTTTTTTTATCGGCAAAGGGTTCGGTGTCATCGAACAGAATGCTGTGGGCAGGGCTGTCCAGATCGTCAAACTGGCCGCTGTCCACCGCCCAGAAAAAAATGCGTACCGCTATGGCGACCAGGATCAGTGCAGCGGGGATCATCACATAGAGCGCGGCCATGGTGTTGGCTCCTCAGGCAAGGGGTTGCGGCAGGCGGGTCAGGCGCATGGCATTAACCACCACCAGCAACGAGCTGATGGACATGCCGACTGCTGCCCAGCCGGGGGTGACCCAGCCCAGTGCCGCAAAGGGAATAATGAGGCCATTATACAGGGTGGCCCAGGCCAGGTTTTCGATAATGATGGTGCGGGTTTTGCGGGCTACTGCCAGCGCCTCTACCAGGCTGCCGAGCCGGTTGGACAATAGGATGGCATCGGCGCTGGTTTTGGCCAGATCAGTGGCGCTACCCATGGCAATGCTGATGTCGGCGGCGGCCAGGACCGGCACGTCGTTGACGCCGTCACCCAGCATCAGCACGCGGTGGCCCTTGGCGTGCAGATCCTGCAGTACCGCCAGTTTGTCGTCCGGGGTGAGGCCGCCACGGGCATCGTTGATGCCCAGCTCGCGGGCGACTTCCTGCACCATGGGCGAGCTGTCGCCGGACAGCAGCAGGGTGTTCCAGCCCATCTTTTTGCAGGCGGCCAGCAGATCGGGGGCATCACTGCGCAACTGGTCGTCAAGGGCAAACCAGGCCAGCGGGCCTTGTTCGCTACCCAGCAGCAGCCATTGGCCCTGTGCGGAAGGGGCTGCAGGAACAGGAGTGGCACTTAAGGCGCTGACATAGTCGGGCCGGCCAATGCGCAGCAGCTGATCATCCACCCGGCCTTGCAACCCCATGCCGGGCGTGCTGCTGACATCGCTGGCGGTCAGGGCGCTAAAACCAAAGGCACGGGCGATCGGGTGTTCGGAGCGGTTTTCCAGGGCGCTGGCCAGTGCCAGTACCTGATCGGCATCCTGGCCGGGGAAGGACAGGATCTGTTTCAGCGTCAGCCGGCCTTCGGTGAGGGTGCCGGTTTTATCAAAAATCACGGTGTCGATGTGCTTGAAACTTTCCAGCACATGGCCGCTGGTCAGCAACAGGCCCAGCTTGTGCAGGCTGCCGGTGGCAGCGGTGAGGGCGGTCGGGGTGGCCAGCGACAGGGCACAGGGACAGGTGGCGACCAGCAGTGACAACACCACCCAGAAGGCGCGGCTGCTGTCGATGCTCAGCCAGATGGCGCCGACCACTGCAGCGATCAGCAGCACGCTGATCAGGAACCATTGCGCCACCTTGTCGGCAATTTCCGCCAGCCGGGGCTTGAGCGACTGCGCCCGCTCCAGCAGACGCACAATGGCCGACAGTCGGGTGTCATCGCCCAGCGCCTCGACCTGCAGGGTCAGCGGGCCTTCCACGTTAAGGGTGCCGGCGGTCACCCGGTCGCCGGGGCTGCGGGGCAATGGCAGGTATTCGCCGGTCAGCAGCGATTCATCGACACTGGAATGGCCCTGTAAAATCAGTCCGTCAGCCGGAATCAGGTGGCCGGGCGGTACCAGTATCCGGTCGTCCAGTGACAGCTCGCGCAGCAGGATACGTTCGCTGGCGCCCAGCTGGTCCAGCCGCAGGCAGGAAGCCGGCAGCAGATTGACCAGCTGGGCAGTGGCGGCGGCGGTACGCTCGCGGGCACGTTTTTCCAGATAGCGACCCGACAATAGAAAAAAGGCAAACATGCCGGAGGCATCAAAGTACAGCTCGCCCTGGCCGGTGAAAGTGGACCAGATGCCGGCCATGTAGGCACCGGCAATGGCCAGCGATACCGAGACATCCATGGTTAGATGGCGGGTACGGATGTCGCGCACCGCACCTTTGAAAAACTCGGTGCTGCAATAAAAAATGATCGGCGTGGTCAGTATCAGGCTGACCCAGCGCAGCAAGGCGTCCATGCCGGGCGACAGGTCGATGTTGAACTCCGGCCAGGTGGCCATGGAGGCCATCATCACCTGCATCCACAGTAGCCCGGCCACGCCCAGTTTGCGCAGCGCCAGCCGGTTTGATTGCGCCAGTTGTTCGCTGACCGCATCCGGTTGCCAGGGGTGGGCGGCGTAGCCGATTTTGCGCAGGCTTTGCATCAGCTCCGACAGCGGCAGCTGGCTGGCCTGCCACTGTACATGCAGGCGGTGGCTGCTAAGGTTGAGTTCGGCAGTGACAACACCAGGCAGGCGGGCCAGATGCTTTTCAATGAGCCAGCCGCAGGCGGCGCAGGTAATGCCTTCAATCAGCAGCCGGGTTTCGCTGAGCTCGCCGTCGGTTTGCACGAAGGGTTGCTGTACGTCCTGGCGGTCGTAAAGCTTGAGTTCGTCCGGAATCAGCCCGGGCAAGGCGTCGGGATTGGTGGATGACTGGTTGCGGTGCTGGTAGTAACTTTCCAGACCGTTGTCGACAATGGCTTCGGCTACTGCCTGGCAGCCCGGGCAGCAGAAGCTGCGGGTGTCGCCCAGTACCACGGCAGAAAAGTCACTGCCGGCAGGAACCGGCAGTGAGCAGTGGTAGCAGGGCAGGGGAGTGGACATGAGAGGTTCTGCGGGTTAGAGCGCTTCGCCCAGCTCAACCGCCTGGCCGGCCACCAGGGTCTCTTCCTCGAACAGTCGCCAGTCGTGGCCGTCATGGTTGCCCAGCAGCTCGACAAAGCGGCGGCCGGCAATTTCTTCGGTCAGCAGGCCACGGTACTGGCCTTGCTCAAGGGCAGGCTGTAGCACAATGCGGCGGTCACGCTCGGGCTGGGTGGGTGAAATCAGGTTGAGTACCAGCTGCTGGGGCTGGCTCATACCCTGCAGGTCCAGCAGCACTTCGCCACGTTCGTGGTCCAGTACCAGCTGTGCCTGCATGTTGAGCTTGACGGCCAGGCGTTCACGCTCCAGCGAGGTATTGATGCCCTTGCCGGCATCGTAGTAGTTGTCTACCACCATGCTGGGCTGGTTGTTGATGGCAATGGTCAGCAGCGACAGACCCAGCACGATTGAAGCGCCGAGAATTCCCAGGATAAACCAGGCCCAGGGTTCTTTGTACCAGCGGCTTGTGTACGTGGTCTGTTGCATGATGACTCCAGGGGTTAGCGGATTACAGGTCCGATAAAGGTTGATTTGGATGAGCGTGAAATGCTTTCGTCGTCAACGGATTGTACATTGAACTCGATCTTGCTGGTGGACGACTTCAGCTGCTCCGGATTGATTGACACCGAAATGGGCGAGGAGAAAATTTCTCCGGCCTGTACTTCAAAGGTTTGTTTGCCGTCCAGTGCCAGTCCCTCCATGCCCCGTACTTCAATAACATAGTTGTGGGCATGCTGGTCCTTGTTGATGATGCGCAGCATATAAACGTTTTCGATCTGCCCCAGGTGGTTTTCGCGGTAGGGGGTGCGGTCCTTGATTACGTTCAGCTCAACCAGGGTGCGGCTGAAAATGTTGTAGCTGAACAGGCTGATCATCAACAGCAGGGCGGTTGCATAGCCGATCAGGCGGGGGCGGATCAGTTTGGTTTTTTCACCGGACAGGTTGTGCTCGGTGGTATAGCTGATCAGGCCTTTTTCGTAGCCCATCTTGTCCATGACCTCGTCACAAACGTCGATACAGGCAGCGCAGCTGACGCAGGCAATCTGCAGGCCGTCGCGGATATCGATACCGGTTGGGCATACCTGTACACAAAGGGTACAGTCGATACAGTCACCCAGCCCCTGGGCTTTGTAATCGGCGGTTTTCTTGCGGGCACCACGGTTTTCGCCACGCTTGGCATCGTAGGATACGATCAGGGTGTCTTTGTCGAACATCACGCTCTGGAAGCGGGAGTACGGGCACATGTAAATACAGACCTGTTCGCGCAGGTAGCCGGCAGCCAGATAGGTCATGACGGTAAAGAAACCGACCCAGAAATAGGCCCAGCCATTGGCCTGGCCGGTAACCAGATCGATTGGCAACTCGCGGATGGGGGTGAAGTAGCCGACAAAAGTCAGACCGGTGACAAAACCGATCAGCAACCACAGGCCGTGCTTGGCAATGCGGCGCAGCAACTTCTCGGTGGACCATGGCGCTTTGTCGAGCTTGATGCGCTTGTTGCGGTCACCCTCGGTAACTTTTTCCACCCACATGAAGATCCAGGTCCAGGTGGTTTGCGGACAGGCATAGCCGCACCAGACCCGGCCGGCGTACACGGTAATGAAAAACAGGGCAAAAGCGGAAATGATCAGCAGCCAGGACAGCAGCATAAAGTCTTGCGGCCAGAAAGTGGTGCCGAAAATATAGAATTTGCGCTCGGGCAGGTTCCACCACACGGCCTGATGCCCGTCCCAGTTGATCCAGGCAGTACCCAAAAACAGCAGGAAAAGAAAACCGCCAAAATAGATGCGGATGTTGCGGAACAGGCCGGTAAAGGCGCGGGTATGAATTTTCTGGCGCTTGGCGTACAGATCGTTGCTTTGGCCGGGCGGGGTGATGTTCTTGACGGGAATTTGTTCGCTCATCGCTGGGTACCATTGCCGTAGAAAAAGGCTCTAACGTAACAGGTCGCTAGTATAGCGGCCCTGACAGGATCTAACCATGGCTATGGTACGCTGATACCGGTGCGGGGGCTGTGTGACAAACTGCCGCCGCAGCAGGGCGGACTGGCAAGTTGCAGGTACAGGGGCGTATTGGCGAACCCGATGTCCGCCTGAAAGTGAAGCCTGGGAGTTGAAGGAGCCGCCATTGTCAGCGGCCGGACAAGGCCGGCGCATTGCGCGCCGGCCTGACAGGGCAGATGTTACTCGGCCTTGTTGG
>CAZMLX010000165.1:0-4861 GCA_964567275.1 uncultured Thiopseudomonas sp.
CCCCCCCTAAAGCCCCGCACAGTCCGCCCGCCACAGGCAATTGCGATTGCACCCCTCTCACCCCTCGGGTAGAATGTGCGCCCTTGTTGTCCGTGCAAAACGGCCGGCAAGACTTTCATCCACTCCTTGTCTGACCGGATTACCCGGCAGGCTACAACCCGTAAGGAGCATCTATGCGTCATTACGAAATCGTGTTCCTGGTCCACCCTGACCAGAGCGAGCAAGTCGGCGGCATGGTCGAGCGTTACACCAAGCTGATCGAAGAAGACGGTGGCAAAGTTCACCGCCACGAAGACTGGGGTCGCCGTCAACTGGCTTACTCCATCAACGACATCCACAAGGCCCACTATGTACTGCTCAACGTTGAGTGCAGCAGCAAGGTACTGGCCGAACTGGAAGACAGTTTCCGCTACAACGATGCCGTTCTGCGTAACCTGATCATCCGTCGTGATGAGGCTGTTACCGAACAGTCCGAAATGCTCAAGGCTGAAGAAAGCCGTAACGAGCGCCGCGAGCGCCGCGAGCGCCCTGATGCTGCCGATGATGCCGAAGACCAAGATGTCGATGGTGACGACAGCGATAGCGATAACGCTGACGAGTAATCACTGGACATATTGAGGAGCAACAGTCATGGCACGTTTTTTCCGTCGTCGCAAGTTCTGCCGTTTCACCGCTGAAGGCATTCAGGAGATCGACTACAAAGATCTCAACACCCTGAAAGCCTACATTACCGAAACCGGCAAAATTGTACCCAGCCGCATTACCGGCACCAAGGCCAAGTATCAGCGTCAGCTGGCAACTGCCATCAAGCGTGCGCGCTTCCTGGCCCTGCTGCCTTACACCGATAGTCACGACCGTTAATTTCCGGACTGCCGGAAACAGGAACTGAACGCAATGCGGGCGCTGGCCGGATACATCATGCAAAGCAGAAGCCGGGCAGTCATGGTTGCCGGAGCGACTTCTGCCATTCCCATGCTGTTCTGGGCAAGTGCGGCAACAGTAGCGCTGGTGCTGCTGCGCAAGGGCCCATCCCAGGCTGGCAGTGTAGCCGTGGCTGCGCTGATGCCGGCACTGGCATGGCTGCTGGTTGCAGACGATCCCTTTGTACTGCTGGTGATTGCAGCCACCCTGGCCTTGGCCCAGGTACTGCGTCAACGGCAATCCTGGATTGCGGTGCTGCTGGTCAGCATTGTGACCGGATTGCTGGCAGCCCTGGCACTGGAAAGCGTATTTGCGCAATCCATGCAAGAGATGGCCAGCAGCATTGAGGCGGGTCTGCCGGAGATGTTTGGCGAGCTGTACAGTCAGCTGGGTGAGGCCGAAGTGGCTCATCTGCACGCCATACTGGTACCGCTGATGGCCGGCCTGACCGGTGCCGCCGTGCAACTGATCAGCCTTGGCTGTCTGATGCTGGCCCGCTACTGGCAAGCCTGCCTGTACAATCCGGGTGGTTTTGGCCAGGAATTCCGGGCCATTCGCCTGCCGGCCTGGCTAGCCGGAGGACTGGTAGCCTTCATGCTGCTGGCGCCGCAATTTGCGGCCTGGCTGGCGGTGCTGGTACCGCTCTGTGCAGCGCCGTTGGCGCTAGCCGGACTGGCTGCCGTACATGGACTGCTGGCCCGTCACCGGGTTGGCCTGTTCTGGACCATTGGCCTGTATGCGTTGCTGCTGGTGTTTGTGCAGCTGCTTTATCCTGTTTTGGTAGTGCTGGCGTTGACCGACAGTGTATTTGATTTTCGTGGACTCAAGGCATCCGCCAGGAAAGCCGAGTAACACGAGCGGTGAATTTTACATTCAAGAGGTGAGACCCAAATGGAAGTCATCCTGCTGGAAAAAGTCGCCAACCTGGGTAACCTGGGCGACAAAGTAACTGTAAAGGCCGGTTATGGCCGCAACTTCCTGCTGCCCCAGGGCAAAGCCGCTGCGGCTACCCCTGAAAACGTGGCCCAGTTTGAAGCACGTCGTGCCGAGCTGGAGCGTGCAGCTGCCGAGAAGCGTTCTGCCGCCGAGGCCCGTGCCGCCCAGCTGAGCGACATGGTAGTGACCATCACGGCCAACGTTGGCGATGAAGGCAAGCTGTTCGGCTCCATTGGCACCCAGGACATCGCCGATGCCCTGACCGCCAGTGGCCTGCCCGTTGTTAAAAGCGAAGTGCGCCTGCCGCTGGGCACCATTCGTCAAACCGGCGAATACGACGTCAACCTGCAGCTGCATGCTGAAGTTGAAGTTGAAATCAAGCTGGTTGTTGCTGGCGAAGCCTAAGGCCCGCGGGGCCGCTTAGGCCCCGACAGGCAACAAGGCACCTGTCCTGTTGGACCGGTGCCTTTTTTGTCTTTGAACGGGTTAACATTGCGCCCGTTGCCCCAATTTTTGCATCCGGTATTGCCATGTACGAAACAGACACCCCTCAGCAATTTGACCTGGAAACAGCCGCCCTCAAAATTCCGCCCCATTCGATCGAAGCGGAGCAGGCGGTGCTGGGTGGTCTGATGCTGGACAACCATGCCTGGGAGCGGCTGGCGGACATGCTGGTGGATTCGGATTTTTACCGTCACGATCACCGCCTGATTTTTCGTGCCATTCATCACCTGTCCGAGCGCAACCAGCCGTTTGACGTGGTGACCCTGTCCGAATACCTGGACAACGAAGGCAGCCTGGCGCAGGTGGGCGGCATTGCCTATCTGGGCGAGCTGGCCAGCAATATTCCGTCGGTGGCCAACATTCAGGCCTATGCCCAAATCATCCGCGAGCGGGCTACGCTGCGTCAGCTGATTAGTGCCAGCAACGACATTGCCGACATGGCCTATGCGCCCAAGGGGCGTCAGGGCGACGAGATTCTGGACGAAGCCGAACGCCGCATTTTCCAGATTGCCGAAGCCAGGCCGAAAACCGGCGGGCCGGCACCGCTGCGGGAAATTCTGCTGAAAACTGTCGATACCATCGACACCCTGTATCACAGCGACTCGCAACTGACCGGCCTGACCACCGGCTTTGCCGATCTGGATGACCGTACCAGCGGCCTGCAGCCGGCCGACCTGATTATTGTGGCGGGGCGGCCGTCGATGGGTAAAACCACCTTTGCCATGAACCTGGTGGAAAACGCCATGATGAGCAGCGACAAGACCATTTTGGTGTTTTCGCTGGAGATGCCATCCGAATCGCTGGTGATGCGGATGCTTTCGTCGCTGGGGCGCATTGACCAGAGCAAGGTGCGATCGGGCAAGCTGGATGACGACGACTGGGCCCGGCTGACTTCCACCGTGGCCCTGATGCAAAACTGCAAACTGCACATTGACGATACTGCCGGCATCAGTCCGACTGAAATGCGGGCCCGCACCCGTCGTGTCGCCCGTGAGCATGGCGAAATCGGCCTGATCATGGTGGACTACCTGCAGCTGATGCAGATTGGCGGCAGCGGCAGTGAAAACCGCACCAACGAAATTTCCGAAATTTCCCGCTCGCTGAAAGCGCTGGCGAAGGAATTTGACTGTCCGGTGGTGGCGCTGTCGCAGCTTAACCGCGGCTGTGAGTCGCGCCCCGACAAGCGCCCGGTCCTTTCTGATCTGCGTGAATCGGGCGCCATCGAGCAGGACGCCGACATCATCATGTTTGTGTACCGGGACGAGGTTTATCACCCGGAAACCGAACACAAGGGCATTGCCGAAATCATCATCGGCAAGCAGCGTAACGGCCCCATTGGCACCGTCCGGCTGATGTTCCACGGCCGCTACACCCGCTTCGACAACCTGGCGCCGGGTGATTACCAGTTTGATGATGATTGATTGTTTTGGCTTCGGTGTGGCAGGCAGGGCGAGGCACTCCGCAAAGCTCCAGTTTCCGCACCGAAGCAAGCTTCGTCACGAAAACATGCTTTGCTGCGGCCTCACCCTGCCTGCAGGACCACCGGGCCTTTGGGGAGAGTTGCACAGCTGCGCTGTGCTGCTGTCGCTGTGGATTATTTTGGAGAGGCGGTGTACCTGTAGGAGCGGCGCTCGCCGCGACCCAATTGTGCAGGCTATCCCCGTCATCACCCGACTTGATCGGGTGATCTCCCGCAGAGTATCACTCTGTCATTCTGTACGTGGCGCAGTTACAGAATCTAGCGGTTTGTTGTTTGCACTTTATTATTGTGTCATACGTCATTGCCGAACTTGATCCGGTACTCTGCTCAGCAAGAATGTTGGGGGGAGGCGAGACAGCGGGGCAACTCTTCGCGTCGAGCGACGCTCCTACAGGGTATATACCAATTGCACAGATCACCCTGCGCAAAGCCTAAGGGGTCAGCGCTCTCAGGCGGCACAGGGCCTGTGTAGGCTGGCGCAGTAGGCAGTGTAAGGCTTCACCCGCTGGATTCTGCGACTACGCTTCGCTACGCACAGAATGACGGGGAAAGGGCTAGCCAAGGTATTTATCCAGCCGTAGCGACAGCAGCCCAGCGTAGCTGGGCCACTCCCTCAAACGGGCCGGTGTATCTGCAGGCAGGCTAAGGCCGCAGCAAAGCATCAGCAGGTGTGACGAAGCTTGCTTCGGCGCAGCTGCGTCAGCTTTGCGAAGCGCCTTGGCCTGACTGCCACACCGAAACCAAAAAACAAAACCCATGGATTCTGCGACTGCGCTTCGCTACGCACAGAATGACGGGGAAAGGGCTAGCCAAGGTATTTATCCAGCCGTAGCGACAGCAGCCCAGCGTAGCTGGGCCACTCCCTCAAACGGGCCGGTGTATCTGCAGGCAGGCTAAGGCCGCAGCAAAGCATCAGCAGGTGTGACGAAGCTTGCTTCGGCGCAGCTGCGTCAGCTTTGCGAAGCGCCTTAGTCTGACTGCCGCACCGTAGCCCAAAACACCTCGACCCGATACACCTAA
>CAZMLX010000166.1:0-4819 GCA_964567275.1 uncultured Thiopseudomonas sp.
GCATCACCGCATAGGGGTACTGGTACACACTGACCATCTGCCCGTAAATGGTGGTCAGGGCAAAGGCGGTAAAGGGCCAGCCGCCCCAGCGCATCCAGCGCGGAATGGCCCGCCCCAGCCCGCGGTTGGCTGCCCATTCGGTCAGCGCACCCTCCGGACACAGTACGCCGCACCACAGCCGGCCAAACAGCACCATCGACAGCAACACAAAAGGCCACCAGATGCCCCAAAAACAGAACTGGGCAAACACCGTAATGTTGTTGAGGATGCGGGCGTCGTTATCTGGCAGCGGGTAAAACAGCGGCACAATCACCAGCACCCCATAGATGCCGACAATCAGCCACTGAATGGCCAGAATGGTTTTGCGATGGTCACGCAGCCAGTCGCCGATGCGGGCCAGCCAGGGAGTCTGATAAATCATGGCGCTATGCTCTTGAGCCGTGCGAAACAGCGAACAGGGGGTGAACAGACATCCGTGTAACGGCAAAAGCCCCGCAGGGCGGGGCTTGGACGGGTGCAGCGGTTGTCAGTAACCGCCTTTCTTGCCGATGCCGGCATAAGGGAATTCCCAGCTGACATCAAAGGCATCCCACCATTCAGCCACGCCGGTTTCCTTGTCGGTGTGGCGGCCAAAGTTGGCAGCGGTAAAGACCGAAGGTGGCGCAATGTTGAAGGTCACCCGGTACTTGCCCGGGCCGTTCAGCTTGACGTTGTCGCCATAGTGCGGGCCGTCATTGGCCACCATCGGCATGAACGGGCCTTCCTGTACCCAGTTGCTGCCGTCCAGTTTTTCCAGCTTGTAGTGGATGGTCAGGTACGGCACCCAGGCGCCTTCCTCAAAACCGTTGGCGTTGTTGGCCAGCGCCGCAATGTCGGCTTCCAGGTGAATGTCGGCCTCGGCAGCACTCAGATGATGGGACTCATGATTGCTGTGCTCCATGCTCACCGGCTGCAGGTACACACCGGCGATTTCCATGCCGTTTTTCTCGACCGGCTTGCCAACCGGATACTCCTTGGCATAGAGCTGGCCGGCCAGTGCCAGCAGCGACAGGGTCAGGGCGGTCTGTTTCAGTGCTTTCATGTGACGATCCTTCTGAACGGATGCGGAAATAAGGAGCGCAGTTTAAAACAGCGCACAAACGATAATCAATATCGTTTGTGCGGATTGATCGCTGTGCTGCTGCCGCTGCTTGCCGGAGCCGTCGGACGGCCAACAAAAAACCGGCGCAAAAGTGCGCCGGTTTTCTTTTTCTATCAGCGGATTACAGCTTTTTCAGCTCGCTGACCACCTGCATGTATTTCTTGCCTTCTTCGGTCAATTTTTCCGGGGCAGAGGTCTCGGAAGCAATGTGCACTTCTTCCAGGGTGTCAGCCAGGGCTTTCATCTCGTCGTTGATTTTTTCCAGCGCAACTTCCAGCGTGTAGGTCAACTGGTGGATTTCCATCAGCGCCAGCGGGGTCAACTCTCCGTTCAGCTTTTCGGCCAGCAGGTCGTTGTACTCGCTGAAGTTTTTAACAGCAGAGGCCAGGTCGGGAGACGGCAGCCCTTTGAAATGCTCGGGGCGCTCGGTGGCGAAGCTGGTGGTGGAAAATGCCAGGGCGGCGGCCATGGCCAGGGCGGAGAAGCTCAGTTTCATGGGGGAATCCTTAATAAGAATCAGTTGCGAGCTGGCAATCTAACAGCGCACCCCCTGATTATCAAGGCCGGAGGCGCTCCGGCTGACAGGCCGACAAACCATTCCAATTCGCAAGCGAGCCCACGCACGAAATATTGGTATTCGTCAATCCTATTAAAGTATTTATAAGAAAGATTCGCATTTACGTTTACAGGTGAGAATTTGCTCCCTAGTATTGCGAACCAACACCAACGACAGGAGACATCAGGATGCAAATTCCGTTCACTCGTTCTGTGCTGGCCTGTGCCGTACTGAGCGTCAGCCCACTGGCTCTGGCCGATAGCCCTGCCCAGCTTGGCTCTGTAGTCGTCAGTGCTGCAGGTTATGAGCAAAAGATTACCGATGCTTCGGCCAGTATTTCGGTCATTACCCGCGAAGAGCTGCAAAAGAAACGGGTTAGCAGCCTGACTGATGCCCTGTCGGATGTTGAAGGCATCGACGTGGGTGCTTCTGCTGGTAAAACTGGTGGCTTGAATATCAGTATCCGGGGTATGCCTAGCGAATACACTCTGGTCCTGATTGATGGCCGTCGTCAGAATGCCGCTGCCAACGTCACGCCGAACGGTTTTGGTGAAACCTCCACAACTTTCATGCCGCCGGTTTCTGCCATTGAGCGTATCGAGGTGATTCGGGGGCCAATGGCAACCCTTTATGGCTCCGATGCCATGGGTGGCGTGATCAACATTATCACTCGCAAGGTCAGTAAGGAGTGGACTGGCTCGGTGACTGCCGAAACTACTTTGCAGGAAAAAAGCGATTTTGGTGACAGTCGTAGTACGAGTGCTTACCTGAGTGGTCCGCTGATTGAGAATACATTGGGGCTGACTCTGCGCGGCAGTTATTTCGAGCGCGACAAGTCAAAAATCAACTACGATCGTGTGGATGGAGCCACGGCGATGCCTACCATGGGCCGTAACCCGGTCAAGCAGGATAGCTATAACCTGGGTGGTCGCCTGATGTTTACTCCGACCGATAGCCACGATATTGGCTTGGAGTACGAGGTTAACAAGCAGGATTACGACAACCGCAAAGGCCAGCTGGGCACGCTGGGTGCATCGGGCGGCTATGAAAAAGAACAGGAATATGACCGCGAGCAGTTTGCTCTGACTCATACAGGACGCTTTGGCTTCGGTATCCTTGAGTCCAGCTTTATGCATAACACGACTGAAACCAAAGGTCGTCTGAACCCTGCCCTCATTACTACGCCTGGCATCATTCCGGGCGGTAAACGCAAGTTGAAAGGAGAGAATGATATTCTCGACAGTAAGCTGCTAATGAGTTTCGGCAGCCATAACGTCACTGTGGGCGGGCAACTGTATAAGGCCAAGTTTACCGATGGCGTGGTCTTGAGCCCGTTCAAGCATCGGATGAATGCTCTGTTTGCCGAGGATGAATGGCGCTTTCATGAAGATTTTGCATTAACTGTAGGCTTGCGTCGTGACCATCATGACAAGTTTGGTACCGAGTACAGCCCGCGTGCCTATCTGGTGTGGAATGCCAGCGACAACTGGACCGTCAAGGGTGGCCGCAGCAAGGGCTTCAAGGCTCCCGAGCTGCAACGTCTGGCCGAAGGCATCAACGGTTTTGGCGGTCAGGGACGTATCCCGCTGGTCGGCAACCCGGATTTGACACCGGAAACCTCGATCAGCACCGAACTGGGTGTGTACTTTGACAATCTGCGTGATTTCAATGCCAACCTGACCCTGTTCCACAACAAGTTCAAGGATAAGCTGTCGTCGGTGACGGTGGATAACTGCCGTGTCAACAACACCGCCGGCTGTATTGATATTGGTTCGGGCTGGGAAGCGGCTGCACCGACCTTCAGCAAGGGCATCAACATTGATGAAGCGGTTACCAAAGGCGTTGAGCTGGCAGGTCGTTACCGTATTACCGATGACCTGACTCTGGGCGCAAACTACACCTATACCAAAACTGAGCAAAAAAGCGGCAATAACAAGGGCTGGCCACTGTCAGATACGCCACGTCACCTGTTTAACGCCAATTTGAACTGGCAGGCCACTGATCGGCTGAATACCTGGCTGAAGGCCGAATATCGTAGCAAGCGATTCCGCCGTACCAGTGGTGCTACCAACCTGGCTTATGAGAACTTCGGTGACTACAAAGCGTTTACCCTGTTCCATTTGGGCGGCAGCTATCAGGCCACGGAGAATCTGGTGCTGAATGCGACCATCTATAACCTGTTCGACAAGAATTTCATCAAGTACTCGCCTTATGTCAGCAACACCACTACAGGCGCAATTTCTTATGACAACAGGTACAACAACAACCAGGAGCGTCGTCGCCTTTGGGTATCGGCAACCTATAGCTTCTAAATCAGCCAAAAGCTGACTAGTCTAAGCAACCCTCCTTGCGGGCGAAGCGGTGCAGCACAGGTTTGATCTGGCTGCACGGCTGCGCTCACAGGGATATTTTTATATCTGTGCAGCGTTGCGCTGACACAGGCGGCATTTTGCAAAGCGGTGATTTCGTACAGATGGCCAACCCCCTAGCCCGGCTCGGCACCCTGCGCCAATGGCACTGGATCAGCTCGGCGTTATGCCTGGCCGGCATGCTGCTGTTTGCCGTAACCGGCATTACGCTGAACCATGCCGGGCAAATCGAGGCGCGGCCCAGCGTGCACACGCTGGAAGAGCAAATGCCCGAGTCGCTGCTGGCGCAACTGAATGCGCCAGCCGATGCCTTGCCGGTTGAGGTACGGCGCTGGCTGGAGCGGAGGGTGGGCCAGCGGCTGGACTGGCGCAGCCTGGAATGGAGTGATGACGAGCTGTATCTGCCACTGCCCCGCCCGGGCGGTGACGGCTGGCTCAGCGTCGATCTGGATAGCGGCGAGTTGCTGTATGAAGTGACTGACCGCGGCTGGATTGCCTATTTCAATGACCTGCACAAGGGCCGCCATACCGGCGTGCTCTGGTCGTGGTTTATTGACGGCTTTGCCGTGGTCTGCGTGGTGTTCAGCCTGACTGGATTGTGGTTGCTGGTGCGCCAGGCCGGTCGTCAGGCCTGGACCTGGCCGCTGACGCTAGCCGGTGCGCTGGTGCCGCTGTTGTTGATGGTGCTGTTTATTCATTAAAGGATCATTCATGCGAAAACTGTTTTTACCGCTGGCGTTGCTGACTGCCAGC
>CAZMLX010000167.1:0-4796 GCA_964567275.1 uncultured Thiopseudomonas sp.
TCCACCTGCTTGGCGGCGTAGTACAGCATGGCGCGGTTGCCTTCGGAGAACGCCTTGGTGGTCAGCAGCATGCGGCGCACGTCTGGGTGCACGATGATCGGGTCAGCAGCCTTGTCCGGAGCTTTCGGGCCGGTCAGCGAACGCATCTGCAGACGTTCGCGGGCGTAGCTGATGCCGCCCTGGAAGGCGACTTCGGCGTGCGCCAGACCCTGCAGTGCGGTACCCAGACGTGCGGTGTTCATGAAGGTGAACATGCAGTTCAGACCCTTGTTGGGCGGGCCGATCAGGAAGCCGGTAGCGTTGTCGAAGTTCATCACGCAGGTGGCGTTGCCGTGAATGCCCATCTTGTGCTCCAGCGAGCCGCAGGATACGCCATTGCGCTCGCCGACCTCACCGCTGGCGTCCGGCAGGAACTTGGGCACGATGAACAGGGAAATACCCTTGGTGCCTTCCGGTGCATCCGGCAGGCGGCCGAGCACGATGTGCACAATGTTTTCCGCCATGTCATGTTCGCCGGCGGAAATGAAGATCTTGGTACCGGTAACCTTGTAGCTGCCGTCAGCCTGGGGTTCGGCCTTGGTGCGCAGCATGCCCAGGTCGGTGCCGCAGTGTGGCTCGGTCAGGCACATGGTGCCGGTCCACTGGCCGGAGACCAGCTTGGTCAGGTAGGTTTGCTGTTGCTCTTCGGTGCCGTGGGCGCTCAGGGTGTTCATGGCGCCGTGGGACAGGCCGGGGTACATGCCCCATGACCAGTTGGCCTGGCCAACCATTTCACTGACCGCCATGCCAAGGGACTCGGGCAGGCCCTGGCCGCCGTGAGCTTCGTCATGGGCCAGGCTTGGCCAGCCGCCTTCGACAAACTGCACGTAAGCTTCCTTGAAACCGGTCGGGGTGGTCACGCCTTCGGGTGACCACTGGCAGCCTTCGGTATCGCCGATACGGTTGAGCGGGGCAATCACGTTTTCACAGAACTTGGCGCCTTCTTCCAGAATGGCATCAATCATGTCCGGGGTGGCTTCTTCGCAACCGGGCAGGCTCTGGTAGTGTTCGGCGTAACCAAGCAGTTCGTCACGGACAAAACGGATATCGCGCAAGGGGGCTTTATATTCGGGCATGGTGAAGACCTCTGTATTGTTGTGGGCCAGTCCGGTTTGCCATAGACAGGTCAATCGAATCCGGAACAGCTTGGGCATCAAACGACCGTTTGAAAGTTACGGCGGCGGTCGTTGTCTTGTCAAGCTGATGCAATGGTGTAAGTGGTTTTTTAGCCTTTTTGGGCAAAAAAAACCCGCATTGCTGCGGGTTTTATAAAAACTTCTGTTATTTAGCCCATGGTGTCGAGCAGGGTACCAATGTTTTCACTGGCTGCTTCGACCATTTTGCCACCTACCATGGCCAGGTGCTGAGCCTGGTCCATTTGCACCAATTGCTGGGTCAGGTCGGCAATATTCATCATGGGCATATCGCTGACGGTCGCATTGGCAACGGTCTGCGCTGTGCTGGCCAGCTGTTGCTGACTGGCCTTGATGGTTTGAATGCCTGTACTCATCAGGCTTGGGGAAATTTCCATGGCAACCTCCGTTAGCTGTCATGTGATATTTGAATGCCAGTATAGGCTTTTTCCCGTCAGCGTGCCATTGAAACGGCCGGATTGTCTGCCTGTTCGCATTAAATTTCAGCCGTATGTAGCCGGTCCTGGGCCCAGGCTGTTGTGCAGGCGGGCATGCCTTCAGATCAGGGTGGCAAGTTGTCGGGTCAGCCGGTCAATCCGCTGGTGCTGGGCCGGGTTATGAATGTGCAGGCACAGCCAGGCATGGGTGCTGACAAAGCCCCAGGGGGCCAGCAGCCGGCCCTGCTCCAGGTCAGAGCGGACCAGCTGTACGGGCGCAATACCGATGCCGAGCCCGGCCAGCACCGCTTCCAGCAAGTAGGACAGGTGCGGAAAGCCCTGCCCCATGTTGAGTGTATCGCTGGCAATACCGTTGTGGGCGGTCCAGTCCGGCCAGGCTTGCGGACGTGACAGGGTGTGCAGCAAGGGCAAATCCGGCAGTGGCTGGCCGGGTTGCAGGCGTAGCTGTTTGGCCAGGGATGGCGACAGTACGGGGCCAATACGCTCCTGTTCCAGCGGGATCAGCCGTTCGCCGGATTTTGGATTGTCGATAAAGGAGAGGCTCAAATCTGCCTGTTGTTGCGGGTTTTCGTCGTCGGCGCTGGTGACCAGTTGCAGCGGTAAATCGGCTAATGCCTGCTGCAGCGACGGCAGACGCGGAATCAGCCAGCGGGCCAGCAGGCTGCCGGAACAGGCCAGTACCAGCGGTTTTTCCTGGTGTTGCTGGCGCAGGTGCTGGCAGCTGTCGGCCAGGGTTCTGAATGCCGGCTGGCAATTCTGGTACAGCTGCTGGCCGGCATCTGTGAGTTTTATGCTGCGTCCGTGCTTTTCTGTCAGGGCAGTATTCAGTTCTTCTTCCAGCAGGCGGATTTGCCGGCTGACTGCGCCGTGGGTAACGTTAAGCAGTTGCGCAGCCGTGCTGATACTGCCTTGCTCGGCGGTGGCGATGAAGGCTTTCAGGGCGTTTAGCGAAGGCAGGCGGTTTAGATAATTCATGTGAGTAATAGTAACAGGTTGTTGTGTATTTTTCGCTTTTACCCGGCTGGGCGTTGGTGGAAAATACGGGTTGAGTTTTTTGTTTTGCGGTGTGGGGTGGTGGGTTTGCGCTTGCGCTTGGGCCGGTCAGGCACTGTGCTGCAGCTACGCTGCCCGCGCCGAAGCAAGCTTCGACACGGGCGCTGAGGCTTGGCACAGTGCCTGACCGGCCCTGATACACCGCATGGTTTGCGGGTGGGTGGCCCGGCGTTGCCGGGCTGCTGTCGCGGTATTGAGGTCTTGGTTCGTCATCACCCGGCTTGACCGGGTGATCTCCAGCCACCATTCCGGTAGATCGTTTGAATAAACCTGCGCCAAGGTCGCGGGATCAATCAGCAAGGAAAATGTATGAAAACCTATTTTGATGCCCCCGACGATCGGGGATTGTTTGGCATATTTGGCGGGCGTTATGTGGCCGAGACGCTGATGCCGCTGATTTTGCAATTGGGTGAAGCCTATGAGCAGGCCAAGACCGATCCGGAATTTCAGCGTGAGCTGGCTTATTTTCAGCGTGACTATGTGGGGCGTCCCAGTCCGTTGTATTACGCCGAGCGCCTGAGCGAGCATCTGGGTGGCGCCAAGATTTACCTCAAGCGTGAAGAGCTGAACCACACCGGTGCGCACAAGATCAACAACTGCATCGGCCAGATTTTGCTGGCGCGGCGCATGGGCAAGAAGCGCATCATCGCCGAGACCGGCGCCGGCATGCACGGCGTGGCCACCGCTACGGTGGCTGCCCGTTTTGGTCTGGAGTGCGTGGTCTATATGGGCACCACCGATATCGAACGTCAGCAGGCCAACGTGTTCCGCATGAACCTGCTGGGTGCCAAGGTGATTCCGGTCACCGCCGGTACCGGCACGCTCAAGGATGCCATGAACGAGGCGCTGCGCGACTGGGTAACCAATGTGGACAACACCTTCTATCTGATTGGTACTGTGGCCGGCCCGCACCCCTTCCCCGCCATGGTGCGCGATTTTCAGGCGGTAATCGGCAAGGAAGCCCGTGCCCAGTTGCAGGAACAGGAAGGCCGTTTGCCCGACTCGCTGATTGCCTGTGTGGGTGGTGGCTCCAACGCCATTGGCCTGTTCCACGAGTTTCTCGACGAGCCAACCGTAAAAATGGTCGGTGCCGAAGCTGCCGGCCTGGGCCTGGAAACCGGCAAACATGCCGCCAGCCTGACGCTGGGCAAGCCCGGTGTTTTACATGGCAACAAAACCTATTTGCTGCAAGACGAAGATGGCCAGATCAAGGATGCCCACTCCATTTCTGCCGGCCTGGATTATCCGGGCGTGGGGCCGGAGCATGCCTGGTTGCGTGATACAGGGCGGGTTGAATACACCGCCGTCAGCGACGACGAAGCGCTGGCAGCGTTCCAGCTGTTGTGCCGCCAGGAAGGCATTATTCCTGCGCTGGAGTCGTCCCACGCACTGGCGGAAGCGGTCAAACGCGCTCCCAATCTGCCGAAGGATCACCTGATGGTGGTCAATCTGTCCGGCCGTGGCGACAAGGACATGGCCAGTATCATGCACTATCTGGGTCAACAAGGAGCGCAATCATGAGCCGTATCCAAGCCTGCTTTGCCAAGCTGAAACAAGAAAACCGTGCGGCCCTGGTCACCTTTCTGACCGCTGGCGATCCTGATTACGCCACCGCCCTGACCATTCTGCGTGGCCTGCCCGAAGCCGGTGCCGACGTGATAGAAATGGGCATGCCTTTTACCGATCCCATGGCCGACGGCCCGGCCATCCAGCTGGCCAACCAGCGAGCGCTGGGCAGTGGCATGAACCTGCGCAAAACCCTGCAAATGGTGCGCGAGTTCCGCGAAGGCAACGACTATACGCCAATTGTGCTGATGGGCTACTACAACCCGATTTATCACTATGGTGTCGATGAGTTTGTCCGCGATGCCAAACAGGCCGGTGTCGACGGCATGATCGTGGTCGATGTGCCTGCCGAGCATAACGAGGAACTGTGCGAGCCGGCGCAGGCTGGCGGTATCGACTTTATCCGTCTGACCACACCGACTACTGATGACCAGCGTCTGCCGACTGTACTCAAGGACAGCTCCGGCTTTATCTACTATGTGTCGGTGGCCGGCGTGACCGGTGGCGCTACCGCCAGTCTGGATCAGGTTAGCGAAGCGGTTGCCCG
>CAZMLX010000168.1:0-562 GCA_964567275.1 uncultured Thiopseudomonas sp.
AGTTTGTTGATGCCGACAAACTGTATCCCGCCACCAACTGCGGGATGGCACCACTGTCACGCCGGGTGGCCCGGGGCAAACTGCATGCACTCAGTGCCGGCGCCGAAATTGTGCGTAACGAACTGCTGGGCAAGTAAGGGCCGCCGGGGTGTTTAGCTCACATAAGCATCGGCAGCTCGCTGCAACCAGGCCTGGAGTTCTTTTTTTGGAATTTTTTGTTGCTCGGCCTGTCTGAGTTGCTCCAGCATATAACTGCGTTTGTCGGCATCCGGGCCCGCCATGGAGAGTGCCAAATCCCGGTTGACCCAGCGCTTGATGCGGACATACAGCCACCAGTGAAAATAAAAGCCGGCGATACTGACAACAGCGATGATGAAATAGTCCATTAAGTGCTCTGTATTTAAAGGTTATTCAGGTGGTTTTCAGCTGAATCAGCTATACTCGGCGTCATCAACTCAAGGTGAGCAAGATTATGCGCAAAACAACCGTTCTGGCAATTGTTCTGGCCGGCAGCACCCTGATGGCAGGCTGTGCATCAAGTCTGACCGGTGACAGCTATTCG
>CAZMLX010000168.1:572-1591 GCA_964567275.1 uncultured Thiopseudomonas sp.
ATTCGCGTGAGGACGCACGCCGTGTACAGACCATCCGCATGGGTACCATCGAGTCCCTGCGCCCGGTTAAAATTGAAGGCACAAAAACACCTGTCGGTGCGGCAGCGGGTACGGCAATTGGTGGTATTGCCGGCAGCGGCGTTGGCGGTGGCCGTGGCAGCATGGTGGCTGCCGTGATAGGCGCAGTAGCCGGCGGCATGCTGGGCGCAGCGGCCGAAGAAGGCATTACCCGTACCGACGGCGTTGAAATCACTGTACGTGAAGACGACGGCGTGCTGCGCTCTTATGTGCAGGCGGTCAGCCCCAACGAGATTTTCCGGGTTGGTGAACGGGTACGCATCAGCAGTGTCAATGGCCAGTCCCGCGTTTCCCATTAATTAAACACCGCTCCATGCGGGCCGTTGTTTGGCCCGCCTGAATGAAAAAGCTGCCAGCCCCGGGGTTGGCAGCTTTTTTTCGGTTACACTGTTGCCCTTTGCCGGCGGCCCGGTCCGGGCCGCTTTCAGTCTGACTCCATGGATTTTCCGATGTTTGCCGAATACAACCTGCATGAGCGCCTGCTGAAGGCTTTGGATGAATACGGCTTTGTCGAGCCAACCCCGGTGCAGCAAAGCGCCATTCCTGTCGCCCTGGCGGGACGGGACCTGCGTGTTACTGCCCAGACCGGCAGTGGCAAGACGGCAGCTTTCTTGTTGCCGGTGCTGCATCAGTTGCTGGCGGAAGAACAGCGGGTGCCGGCAACCCGGGTGCTGATACTGGTGCCGACCCGTGAGCTGGCCCGCCAGATCCATGATGAAGTGCAGCGGTTTTGCCGCTATACCTTTTTGCAATCTGCGGTAGTGACCGGCGGCGAAGGTTTCAAGGAGCAGGCTGCGGTATTGCGCAAGGTGCCGGACATTCTGGTCGCCACGCCGGGGCGCCTGCTGGAGCATTTCCAGAACGGCAGCCTGCCGGCAGGCGAGCTGCGCTGGCTGATTCTGGATGAGGCCGACCGGATGCTGGATCTGGGCTTTGCCGAG
>CAZMLX010000168.1:1601-4790 GCA_964567275.1 uncultured Thiopseudomonas sp.
GCGACAGTATTCTGAATTCTCACGCCTACGACCTCTGTAGGGCCGAGAAGAACGGTTATACCGGTTACCAGCAGCTCTTCATGGCCGACAACGACGAGAACCCCGAGGCCATGCAGGAGATTATTGCGGCCTGCAGCAATCGCCAGCAAACGCTGCTGTTTTCGGCTACCACAGGTGGCCGGGCTTTGCGTGACATTGCCCGCGAGGTGCTGCGCGACCCTGAGCATCTGATGCTTAATCCGGTGTCGCAACTCAGCGAAAGTACCCGCCAGCAGGTTATTACCGCAGAAAGCGAAGCCCACAAGGAAAAACTGCTGGGCTGGTTGCTGGCCAATGAAAGCTACCGCAAAGCGATGGTATTCACCAATACCCGGGCCATGGCCGACCAGTTGTACGGGCGTTTGCGGGCACAGGATTACCGGGTGTTTGTGCTGCACGGCGAAAAAGACCAGCAGGAGCGCAAACAGGCCTTGCAACGCTTTAGCCAGGGCAGCGAACGGGTACTGATTGCCACCGATGTAGCGGCACGAGGGCTGGATATTGACGGCGTTGATCTGGTGGTCAACTACGATCTGCCTCGCTCCGGTGATGAATATGTGCACCGCATTGGCCGTACCGGCCGGGCCGGCGAAGAGGGTCTGGCGATCTCCCTGATCAGTCATCCGGACTGGAACCTGATGTCCAGCATTCAGCGCTACCTCAAGCAGGACTTTGAAAAACGGCTGCTGCCGGGGCTCAAGGGCAACTACCATGGCCCGAAAAAGGTCAAGGCATCCGGCAAGGCAGCCGGCACCAAAAAGAAAAAAACCGCTACCAAGGCTGGCACACCGGGCAAGAAGAATGCCCGTCCGCTGCCGGCCGGCCGCTCTCCGGTGCAGGGTGATGGTCATGCGCCGCTGCGCAAAAAACCTGCAACCACAGCCCGGGACTGACCGGTGATGGCAGCGATGCACAGCATGGAAGCCGTTCTGACAACAGCCCGGCCCGTTTTGCCGGTGCTGGTGCTGGATACGCCGGAACAGGGCGTGCGGGTAGCCGAGGCCTTGTTGGAGGGCGGGGTACGGGCAGTGGAAATCACCCTGCGTACTCCGGCGGCGCTGGAGGTCATCCGCCAGATTGAACAGCGCTTTCCCGAGTTGATCATTGGCGTCGGTACCGTGCTGGATGCAGAGCAAATGCAACGGGCGCAGGATGCTGGCGCCCGCTTTGCGGTCAGCCCCGGCTTTACTGCGGTGCTGGCGCAAGCGGCGCAGGCGCTGGAGCTGCCCTGGTTGCCCGGTGTGGCCACCGCCTCCGAGGTGATGCAGGCGCAGGCGGCAGGTTACCACTGCCTCAAGCTGTTTCCCGGTGGCGGGGACGCCGGGTTGAGCTTGCTGGATCAATTCTCCGGCCCCTTTGCCGGCATCAGGTTTTGCCCCAGCGGCGGCATCCGCCAGGAGCAGCTGGCAGACTTTATCGCCCGTCCCAATGTGATTTGCTGTGGCGGCAGCTGGCTGGCGACGGCAGCGCTGCTGGCCAACCGGGACTGGGGCGGCATTACCCGCCGGGCCAAAGCGGCGATGCGAATACTGGACGAGCCATGCAGCAACAGCTGAGGGCGGCAGAGCGGATAGTGCCGCTGACATGGAAACAGGGCGTGCTGCACCTGCTGGACCAGCGACTGCTGCCGCTGCAGCAGCGCTGGCTCGAATGCCATGATGCAGCACAAACCGCAGCCGCCATTCGTGACATGGTGGTGCGGGGTGCGCCGGCCATCGGCATTGCCGCTGCCTACGGCGTGGTGCTGTCGGCCCGCCAGCGTTTTGTACAGGACAACCAGCATTGGCAAGCCGCCGTACGGGCCGATATCCGGCTGCTGGCCGAATCCCGCCCAACGGCGGTCAACCTGTTCTGGGCGCTGCAACGCATGCAGCAACGGCTGGACAGCCTGCAACCGGGTGTTTGCCCGCTGCAACAACTCGAACATACCGCCAGCGCCATTCACCAGGCTGATCGTGACGCCAACCTGGCCATGGCCACGCTGGGCATGGACATCATCCGCCGTCACTGCGATGCACCCCAGCATCTGCTGACCCACTGCAATGCCGGCGCACTGGCTACCGGCGGCTTTGGTACGGCACTGGGCGTGATTCGTGCCGCCCATCTGGCCGGGCTTGTAGCCCATGTGCATGCCGATGAAACCCGTCCCTGGTTGCAGGGTTCCAGACTGACCGCCTGGGAGCTGGCACAAGAGGGTATTGCCGTGTCGGTCAATGCCGATTCTGCCGCTGCTCATCTGCTGCGCGAAGGCGATATTACCTGGGTGATTGTCGGCGCCGACCGCATCACCGCCAATGGTGATGTCGCCAACAAAATCGGCACCTATGCGCTGGCGGTACTGGCCCGCCACCATGATGTGCGGCTGATGGTGGTAGCGCCCAGCTCGACCATCGACATGCAGCTGCAAAGCGGCGCCGATATTCCCATTGAACAGCGCAGCGCTGCCGAGCTGCTGTGTGTTGCCGGCCAGCGGGTGACCACAGAGTTGCCGGCATTCAACCCGGTGTTTGACGTCACTCCGGCCGGTCTGATCGATGTGATCGTTACCGAGCGGGGTGTGGTGGAGCAGCCCGATGCCGAAAAAATGCGTCAGCTGATGGCGGTTGGAGCTCTGCATTAGTCACAGCTTTCCAGGCCGTTGATGCAGCCCGGTCGCAGATAAAACCCCAAAAGGCACCTGCTCCGGCGGGGACATTTGTGCTATACTCCGGCGATTGTGGAAACGGCCAAACCGGCTGTTGCCAACCCCCTGTCTGATTAAGGAACACCGCTTCCATGGGTGAACTCGCCAAAGAAATCCTGCCGATCAGCATCGAAGACGAGATGCGCCAGTCTTACCTCGATTACGCCATGAGCGTAATTGTGGGACGCGCACTGCCCGATGCCCGAGACGGCCTGAAACCAGTGCACCGCCGTGTGCTCTTTGCCATGAAAGAGCTGGGCAACGACTGGAACAAGCCCTACCTGAAGTCCGCCCGTGTGGTGGGTGACGTCATCGGTAAATATCACCCGCACGGTGACATCGCCGTGTACGACACCATTGTGCGTATGGCGCAGCCGTTCTCGCTGCGTTACATGCTGGTGGACGGGCAGGGCAACTTTGGTTCGGTGGACGGCGACAGCGCCGCCGCCATGCGGTACACCGAAGTG
>CAZMLX010000169.1:0-4788 GCA_964567275.1 uncultured Thiopseudomonas sp.
TTGTTGGCCAGCACTTCAGCACGCTGGGCACGGAAGCCCAGGGCTTGCTCATGGATCCCCAATGCTTTGCTGAAATTGATGCTCATGGCGCATCTCCTGCCGTCAGTTTTGTTGCCAGCAGATAAGCAAGCAGCATGCCAAATAAATATTATTAAGTATTTTCAATAGGTTATACAAACAACAAACAAGCGTACACTCTTGGAAGCCAGTTTCTTGACGGCTTGCACGGCCACGCTTGCAGCTCGCAACAAGCCTTCGTTTTGCCCGGATGCGGCGCTACAGGTAAACTGCCTGTCCCGATCACCCCGCAACGGATCAACCCCATGGGTCTCACCCGCCTCATTTTTCTGGCATTACTGATACTGGCCGCCTGGTGGTGGCTGCGGCGCAAACCGGCACAGCGCAATCAGGGCACCCGTCACGACCCGGCTGACAGCCTGTCCATGGTGCGCTGCCAGCATTGCGGCGTACACCTGCCCCGCACCGACGCCCTGCAACACAACAACCAATGGTACTGCGATGAGCAACATGCCAATGCCGGACCGGGCCAGTCCTGAACCGGCCAGCATTGCCTTGCTCGGCAATGCTGGCCAGCGGGTTCTGCGCCTGTATCACCTGTACCGGCTGGTTATCGGCCTGGCACTGGTGGTGCTGATCTCCAGCAACCTGGAAGTCCAGCTACTGAACGTCACCCAGTACAAGCTGTTCAGCTATGGCGGTTGGGCCTATCTGGTATTCAACCTGATTACCGCCCTGCTGATGCCCCGTGCCGAGCGGCTGCCGCCGCTGCTGGGGCTGGCAGTTACCGACCTGGCATTGCTGTGCCTGCTGTTCTATACCGGTGGCGGTACCCCCAGCGGGCTGGGCAACCTGATTGTGGTCTCGGTGGCCATCGCCAATATCCTGCTGCGCCGCCAGATTGGCCTGCTGCTAGCCGCACTGGGAGCGGCCGGCATCATCTACAGTACCTTCTGGCTCAGCCTCAACAACCCCGACGCCAGCAACCAGTTCATGCAGGCCGGCTCGCTGGGCATGCTGTGCTTTGCCGCCGCCCTGTTTATCCAGTGGCTGGTGCGCCGGCTGCAGGTCAGCGAGCGGCTGGTCAAACATCAGGCCAGTACCGTCGCCAACCTGGAAGCGCTCAATGCCAGCATTATCGAGCGCATGCGCACCGGCATTCTGGTACTGGACAAAAACCGCCAGGTACTGCAAGCCAACCAGGCTGCACTGCACATGCTCGACATGCAAACCCTGAAAGACCGCAACCTGGCCCACCAGTGCGAACCGCTGATCCAGGCCTTCCAAAACTGGCAGACCAACCCGTCGCTGACCCCGCCCAGCTTTCAACGCACCCCGCAAAGCCCCCAGCTACAACCCGGTTTTGTCCAGCTGGAACAGGATGGCCAGCAGCAGCTGCTGGTGTTTCTGGAAGACACTCGCCACTTCAACCAGCAGGCCCAGCAGCTCAAGCTGGCTTCGCTGGGACGGCTGGTGGCCGGCATTGCCCACGAAATCCGCAATCCGCTGGGTGCCATCAGCCATGCCGCCCAGCTGCTGGGCGAGTCGGAAACCCTCGACAAGGCCGACCAGCGTCTGAGCCAGATCATCCAGGAGCAAGCCCGCCGGCTGAACAACGTGGTGGAAAACGTACTGCAGCTGTCACGCCAGAACAAACCCGAACCACAGCTGATTGACCTCAAATACTGGCTCTACCGCTACGTCAACAGCTGGCGCGAACAGAGCACCCAGCAGGGCGAATTGAAACTGGAAGTCACCGGCAGCCACCTGCAAACCCGTATGGATCCGCACCAGCTGACCCAGATTCTGGACAACCTGATCAGCAACGGCTTGCGTTTCAGCCAGCCCGGCCAGGACAAAGCCCGGTTACGGCTGGTCTTGTTCCGCCACCCCGGCTTGCTGCTGCCGATTCTGGAAATTATCGACAACGGCCCTGGCGTACCGGCGCAAGAACAGGCCTCCCTGTTCGAACCCTTTTTTACCACCAGCAAAAAAGGCACCGGACTGGGGCTTTATATCTCACGCGAGCTGTGCGAAATCAATCAGGCTCGTCTCGACTATATTGACCGCCCCGGCATGGGCGGCTGTTTCCGCATTACCTTTGCCCACCCCAGACAGTCAGGTGCCAAATCATGAGCCAAACCTCCGTCCTGATCATCGACGATGAACCCGACATTCTGGAGCTGCTGGAAATCACCCTTGGCCGCATGGGCCTCGACACCCACTGTGCCAGCACTGCCGAGCAGGCCTACAACGCCCTGCAAACCGGCCATTACCAGCTGTGCCTGACCGACATGCGGCTGCCCGACGGCGACGGGCTGGACATCATCGAATATGCCCAGCGTCACCACAGCCAGATGCCGATTGCCATGATCACTGCTTACGGCTGTGTCGAAACCGCCACCCGGGCGCTCAAGGCCGGGGCCTTCGACTTCATCACCAAACCGGTCGACCTCAAACGCCTGCGCGAACTGGTCAGCAGCGCCATCAAACCGCAACAGGCGCCGGCCAGCGGTCCGGCCGAGCAGGGACCACTGCTCGGCCAGTCGCAAGCAATGCGCCAGCTGCGTGAGCAAATTGGCAAACTGGCCCGCAGCCAGGCCCCGGTTTATATCAGCGGCGAGTCCGGCTCGGGCAAAGAGCTGGTGGCCCGCCAGATCCATGCCGGCGGCAACCGCGCCAGTCAGCCGTTTGTGCCGGTCAACTGCGGCGCCATCCCGGCCGAGCTGGTGGAAAGCGAATTTTTCGGCCACAAGAAAGGCAGTTTTACCGGCGCCCAGCATGACAAACCCGGCCTGTTCCAGGCCGCCGACGGCGGTACCCTGTTTCTGGACGAGGTGGCCGACCTGCCACTGCACATGCAGGTCAAGCTGCTGCGGGCGCTGCAGGAAAAAGCAATCCGGCCGGTCGGCAGCCAGCAAGAACACACCGTGGATGTCCGCATTCTCAGCGCCACCCACAAGGATCTAGCCGCCGAAGTCAGCGCTGGCCGTTTTCGCCAGGACCTTTACTACCGGCTGAACGTAATCCAGCTCAGCGTGCCGCCCCTGCGCCAGCGCCGCGAAGACATTGCCGCCCTGGCCGCCGTCTTCTTACAGCGTCTGGCCGAGGGCCAGCCACCGGCCAGCCTCAGTGACCAGGCCCGGCAGGCGCTGGAAGACTACGACTTCCCCGGCAACGTGCGCGAACTTGAAAACATGCTGGAGCGGGCCTACACCCTGTGTGAAGGCAACCTGATTCAACGGGAGGATCTGCAATTTCAACTAGCCCCCCAACCGCTGGCGACCACAGTGCCTCCTGCTTCCGGCAGGCCGGCGGCCACCGCCCCGGTCGAGAATCTGGAAAACCATCTGGAAGATATCGAGCGCAAACTGATTACCGACGCCCTGGAGCAGGTACGCTGGAACCGCACGGCCGCTGCCGAAAAGCTGGGGCTGTCATTGCGCTCGCTGCGCTACCGCCTGAAAAAACTCGGCATTGAATAAGGAGCCCCCATGGCCCGCCACGACTTTCGTTACACCCTGCTGGCCCCGCAGCACACCCTGACCGAGTGCCGTTCGCTCAAACCCGGCCATTATCAGGTCACCGGCAACGGCGGGCACATCCAGCCCGGCGACACCCTGGTGGTCAGCCTGAAAGGCAGCCAAGACCTGAGCATGGAGCTGCAGGTTAAAAGCGTGCGCCACCTGATCAATCCGCCCGGCCAGTGGACCGCCACCGCCAGCGGGCCGGCCTTTAAAGAGCTGGCCATCCACAGCTGGCAGGTGCAGTGCGACGGCTGTGGTGTCCAGCTGCAGCTGGAGTTTGCGGTAGACGCCAGTTTGGGCAAAAGTGCGGAGGTTCCGGCCGCCGAAGCCCGCCTGCAGGAACTGGGCTGGATCAACCGGGGCGACCGTCACCTGTGCCGCACGTGCAAGCGCAGCGAGGCCTGACATGCGCCTGTTTTTTGTAGCCAGCCTGGCGCTATTGGCCAGCGCCTGCCAGCTGTTGCCTGCCGAGCAAAATGCCTTGAAAACCGGCCAGCACTACCGGGCGGAATGGATTGGCGAGCGGCCACTGATTGACCGCAGCTACCTGAGCCTGACGCTGGGTGCGGACGGCAAAGCCTTCGGCCATGCCGGCTGCAACCGCTGGTTTGGCGACTACCAGCTTGTCGGCAGCAGCCTCAGCATCGAACGCATTGCCACCACCCGCAAACTCTGCGCCCCCTCACTGATGGAACAGGAAAACCGCTACCTGGCCGCCCTGCCCGAGGTGGTGCGCTGGGACTTTTCCGACACCGGCCAGCTGCAGCTGTGGCCGGCCAGTGGTGCCGCCATCCGCCTGTGGGCCGAGCCGGCACCCGCCGACGAACTGGAGTAACCCATGACCAACAACCTGGCCAGCCTGCTGGAATTTTTGCAGGCATCCCCCACCCCCTTCCACGCCACCGCCGAACTGGCCCGTCGCCTGCAGGCCGCCGGCTTTGAGGCGCTGGACGAACGTACCGCCTGGCAACTGCACAGCGGCGGCCGCTACTACGTGACCCGCAACGATTCCTCGATCATTGCCTGGAGCATGGGCCAGCAGGAGCTGGTCAACAGCGGCCTGCGCCTGATTGGTGCACACACCGACAGCCCCTGCCTCAAGGTCAAGCCCCAGCCGGAACTGGAAAAAAAGGGCTACTGGCAACTGGGTGTGGAAGTCTACGGCGGCGCACTGCTGTCGCCCTGGTTTGACCGTGACCTGTCACTGGCCGGCCGGGTCACCTACAGCCAGAATGGCCATCTG
>CAZMLX010000170.1:0-4768 GCA_964567275.1 uncultured Thiopseudomonas sp.
ACCTTGCCGACCATGAACATCTTGCTGGTGTCGCCGTGGTAGCCGTCCTTGATCACGGTCACGTCGATGTTCAGCACGTCGCCGTCTTTCAGTGGCTTGTCATTGGGGATGCCGTGGCAGACCACATGGTTGATCGAGGTGCAGATCGACTTGGGAAAGCCGTGGTAATTCAACGGTGCAGGAATGGCTTTTTGCACATCCACAATATGGTTGTGGCACAGGGTGTTGAGTTCGTCGGTGGTGACCCCGGCTTTGACATGGGGCTTGATCATCTCCAGCACTTCGGCGGCCAGACGGCCGGCGATGCGCATTTTTTCAATATCGGCCGGGGTTTTGATGGATACGCTCATGAATTGCCTCTGCATTGGATCGCCAAATAATAGCGGGCTATCTTAGCAGAAGCTGGCTGCTATTGCCGGCCGGACTGTGCTTTAGCCCTGATTGCGGATCAGGCTGCGCACCAGAAAACGGTCGGGATGACAGGCGTCTGCTACTGCCTGCGGCAAGGGCAGCGGCTCGTTGCACAGCTGTGCGGCCAGCAGCTCGCCGGCCAGCGGTGCGGTAATCAGCCCGCGCGAGCCATGGGCCAGATTCACATACATACCGGCATGGCGGGGGCAGGGCGCATCCGCCTGCCAGCGGGCATCCTGGCGCAGGCGGGCGTAGGTGGTACGGAAGGCGTCGGCATCGGCCAGCGGGCCAACCAGCGGCAGGTAGTCCGGCGTGGTACAGCGCAGGGCGGCATGGCCCTGCAAGGGTGCGTCCTGCAACTGCTCGCCACCCATGGCCTCATACAAGGCAGGCGATAGCTGCTGCAGGCGCTGGATATTTTCGGACTGTTCATCAGCGTTCAGCTCGCAGCTATTGTCATCAAACACAAAACTGGCACCGGTGCAGTGCAAGCCGTCACGGGCCGGCGATACATAGCCCTCGGCACTGACCACGCAGCGCAGCGCCGCACTGGCCCCGGTGGCCGGCAACAGGCTGGTTTGCCCGCGAATGGACTTGAGCGGCAGATGCGCCGCTTGCGGCAGGTGGCGGGCAGCGCCGGCATTAGCCAGCACCACCACCGGTGCCTGCCAGCGTCGGCCATCTTCGCTGCCGGCCTGCCACTGGCCGCTGTGTGGCTGTAATTCGTTAATGCGGGCACCGGTCATCACGCTAATCAGCGGATGGCTGACCAGCCAGCGGCACCAGTGCGCTGGCGACACCCAGCCGGAATCTGGATAAAACAGCCCGCCAGCCGGCAGCTCGATACCGGCCAGGCGACTGGCTTCGCTGGCATCGACCGCCTGCAACAGGCTGCTGCCAAAGGCGCTGGCCAGTTGCTGCTGGCGCTTGCCTTCCTGTGCATTCCAGGCCAGTTGCAGCAGCCCGCACGCCTGCCATTGGGCAGCGTCCTGCCAGTGCTCCAGCAGGCGGCGGCTGTAACCAAAACCGGCCAGCACCAGCTGCGACAAGGGGGTATGAGCGGCGGACAGCTTCAGATACAGCATGCCCTGCGCATTGCCGGAAGCCGCCCCGGCCAGCTGCTCGCCGGCTTCCAGCAGCGTCACCCGCCAGCCACGGCGGGCCAGACTCAAGGCCGTCGCACAGCCGGCCAGCCCGCCGCCGATGACCAGCGCATGGCGTTCTGTCGTTTCTGGCAGGGCAGGGCGGGCCAACCAGGGCGCACGCCAGCCGGATGCCGGCGCTGTTTCCAGCACGCCGCAGAGCATTTCACGTTTGTGGCCAAACCCCTTGGTGCGCTGCATGGCAAAACCGGCGGCCTGCAAGCCACGGCGCACAAAGCCGGCGCTGGTAAAGGTGGCCAGCGTGGCACCGGGTGCCGACAGACGGGCCAGCTGGCCAAACAGCGCCTCGCTCCACATGTCGGGATTTTTCGACGGCGCAAAGCCATCCAGAAACCAGGCGTCTACCTGGCCATCCAGCTGTGCCAGTTGCTCGCTGGCCTCGCCAATCAGCAGCGTCATTTGCACCCGCCCGCCCGCCAGCACCAGCGTCTGCATGCCCGGCTGAATCACCCGGTACGCCTGCAATAACTGCTTGCTGTAGCTTGCCAGTTGCGGCCACAGCGCCAGTGCCTTGCGCAGATCATCCGGCTGCAACGGGAATTTTTCCACGCTGACAAAATGCAGCCGAGCACCCGCAGGCGCCTGCTGCTCAAACAGCGCCCAGCAGCACAGAAAATTCAGCCCCGTGCCAAACCCGGTTTCACCCACCACCAGACAGTCGCCATCCGCAAGCCCCGCAAAACGCTCGGGCAGGTGGTTGTGCTGCAGAAACACATAACGGGTCTCCTCCAGCCCCGACTCGCGGGAAAAATACACATCGTCATGGGTGCTGGACAGGGGCTGACCCTGATCGTCCCAGTGCAGTTGGGCGTGCTGTATGGGCATGGGCGGGTACTCGAAAGGGGCAAAAGGAAAGGGCTATAGCGATGTCGGGGCTGGATGGATACTGCGTGGTTTTAATATCTGAACGCAGCCGCCATCCTGTCTTGCCCGGCACGGTTGATTCCTGCCGAGGCAGCTTCTTTCTGCCAGTTTTTCACGCTATAGCACACATCCTGCAAATGCGAATCCGGGTTGAGCGCAGGGTGCCAATGTGTAGCGGCTGGCCAGATTCTGCCCAGTCGCCATAGACCAGTGCCAGATGACTCATGATTTGCTCCTGAGCAGCTCGATATCCTGAAGTTTTCGCCCCAGCTCGTCATCCATTGCAACCTGGGCAAGGTCGTCAACCAGTCCCAACTGGGCCAGCACGGCGACGTAATGACCCAGCGAGACAGTGGGGTCACCCAGTTCGATTTTGCGCAGCGTTACCCGGCTCAGGCCGGCGCGCTCTGAAATCAGCGACTGGGTCAGTCGGCGGCGTTTGCGGGCCAGTTTGATATTCTCGCCGAGCGTGGCCAGAACACTGTGCTGGCCTGGAAATACAACAGCAGATCTTGCTTTAGTCATTGGACACTATGGTGTTCTATTTCGTGATTTATGGAAAATATAGTGTGCATTTTAAGATAAAGCATAAAATTTTCAAACGTTATCGCATGAACAAGCCTCTCAGCGACACTGAATGACGCACCTTTTTGTACACTGACAGCACACAGCGCCTGTCGGTCAGTCACGGAGAATCGTTATGGTTATGCGCCCAATACCCTATTTTATTCATTGCCAGCAGTGCGGTTGGGAACGCTACCAACGCACGCATGGCTGCGAACTACGGCCAGAAGACCTGGAGCGACCGACTGAATATAACTTTGACCGCAACCGCTGCCCTGAGTGTGGAAACACCGACCTGACAATCAAACCGGCCAACACCATCAAGGGCAAACTGATGGGCTTGCTCTGGGACATAAGGCATTAGAAAAAAACGGCCAGCCGGATGAAGGGCTTCGGGCTTGGTTCAACGCAGAATCAAGGCAAAGTGCCACTAGACATAAATCCGGGTTCTGATATAAAGCTAAACATTGCGATTTGGGCAGAAGGAATCAGAAACATGGCGGACCCCAAGGATACGCTGCTGCGACAACTGGTAACCCTGCAGTTGATCCCGAGGACGCCGGGGCGCATTGCCACCACCGTATTGCAGGAAAAACTGGCAGAACGTGGCTTTACCGTTACTCTGCGCTCATTGCAGCGGGACTTGAAAGAGCGCCTGTCGCTGCAGTTTCCGCTGATCTGCGACGAAAGCGAAAAACCTTTCCGCTGGAGTTTTGCTGCCGGTACCCAGATCAGCATGCCGGGCCTGGACACGCCCACTGCACTCACCCTGCACCTGGCTGAGGAGCATCTGCGCACCCTGTTGCCCGCCAGCGTGGCCGACCTGCTCAACCCGCAGTTTGATGCTGCCCGCCAGCATTTACAGGCGCTGTCCAGCAACAACCTGGCGGACTGGGCCAATTGCGTGCGTGCACTGCCCAATGGCAAAACCCTGATTCCCGCCCCGATTGAGAATGGCATCTGGCGCTCGGTGAGCGAAGCCCTGCTATGCAAACAGCAAATCCGCATTCAGTACCTGAGCCGCAACCAGGGTGAAGTGCGCCCGTTCCACCTGCACCCCACCGGACTGGTATCCCGCTACTCCATCAGCTATTTGATTGCCCGGGTTGAAGGCTACGACAACCTGCGCCATTTCGCCCTGCACCGCATCCGCAGTGTCGAACAGCTGGAGGAGAAAGCGATAACCCCCGCCGACTTTGATATCGACCGCTATATCCAGCAGGGCGCATTCAGCATGAGTAGCGGCGAAAACACCCGCCTGATCGCCGACATCCACCCGCAACTGGCGTGGATACTGCGCGAAACGCCACTGAGCCATGAGCAGAGTATTGAGCCGATTGCAGAGAGTGACTGGTTCCGGCTGGAGGCTGTGGTGCCGATGGATCAGGAAACGCTGTGGTGGATTATGGGGTTGGGGGAGAGGATTAGGGTTAGGGAGCCGGGGGAGTGGGTGGGGGAAATAAAATTGAAAACCGAGAGTCTATTTAGCTTGTATAGACTCTAAAAAAATTGAGAGCCTGTGAGGTATATCATGTGCGTGAGTTTGGTTTGATTTAAAAGCGATTAATGAGAGAGATGTTTATATCTGATTTATCGTAGCCTTTAATAGATGGGTTGCAAGTTTTTAAAATGAGAAAGCGGGCCGAGGATGAGCTGGCTGACTCAGAGCTCAATATGTTGAATCGACTGGCTTGGCTACAAAAATAGCATAGGGGCTGATTTGATGCCGAACGAATTTTTAGCTGTTAAATAAAAGGGACTATGCA
>CAZMLX010000171.1:0-4756 GCA_964567275.1 uncultured Thiopseudomonas sp.
GAGAATGTGGCGGTCGATGTAGATCAGTGAAGAGCCGTCATCACGGCGCTTGACTTCATGCATGTCCCACAGCTTGTCGTAAAGGGTTTTACCAGCCATTGGAGTTCCTCATCAGGTTAGGTTTTTTCTTTTTTTGTGCTGTTTTTGTTTTGCTTTTATGCTCTGGCGTTCGATTATGGTTACACAAAGACGCCGTAAATACGTCCCTGTAGGCTCGAGGGCGGCATCCATGCCGCCCACGCTTTGTGCAACCATAACCGAACGCCCGCAACACCGTGCATCCCGCACCGCATATGGGTGGGAGAGGGTGGCCGTGCAGTGCGCAACCCTTGCACAACAGCCCAACCTTCTCACGCGACAGCAGGCGGGCAACGCCCGCCCCTTCTCTCCCGCACGGCACGTTGTTTGAGTGTCTGGGCATGGGTGAAGCAAACCTTGCAACGCCAAGGCAGTTTTTTGCTCCTGCAAAAACTGCATTTCCGCCATCCATGGCGGTCAGATGGCGTTGCAGAGCCTACAAGGACGTACTTGCGGCGTGTTTGCGCAACCCATGTCCAGACACACGCCACACCGGGCAAAACAAAAACAATACTTGCATGGTAAAAGCAGCCCAGCTATAACTCAAATGGCATTTTTTCATATTCAGCATAACCTTAAGGAATCCTAAGTGGATCTGGCCAGCCTGCAGACCTTTATTGCCATTGCCGAACAGGGCAGTTTTTCGCTGGCAGGCGAAAAACTGCACATTACCCAGCCGGCGGTCAGCAAGCGGCTGGCGGTTCTGGAGGAGCAACTGGGGGCCCAGCTGTTTGACCGGCTGGGACGCGAGGTGCGCCTGACCCAGGCCGGGCAAACCCTGTTGCCCCGTGCCTATCGCATTGTCAACGAGCTGGAAGACAGCAAGCGCGCCCTGCAAAACCTGAGCGAAGAAGTCAGTGGCCGGCTCAGCCTGGCCACCAGTCATCATATCGGCTTGCGGCGCCTGCCACCCATTTTGCGCCGTTTTACCCGGGAACACCCGCAAGTGGTACTGGATATCCGCTTCCTCGATTCGGAAGTGGCCTATAACGATGTACTGCATGGCCGCTGCGAACTGGCACTGATCACCCTGTCGTCCCGGCGCTCCGAGATCTTGCGCAGCATCAAGGTTTGGAGCGATGAGCTGGTATTTGTAGCAGCACCCGAACACCCCCTGTGCCGGCTGCCCAGTGTCGGGCTAAAAGAGCTCTGTCAGTGGCCGGCCATTTTCCCCGGTAGCCAGACTTTTACCAGCCGCATTGCCCTGCAACTGTTCGAACAGGCAGGCCTGCAGCCCGACATCAGCATGCACACTAACTATATGGAAACCATAAAGATGATGGTATCCATCGGGCTGGCCTGGAGCCTGTTGCCACGCACGTTGCTGGACAATGAAGTGGTGACCCTGCCGGTACAGGGCCTGAGTCGGGACCTGGGCTATATTTATCACCAGGAGCGTACCCTTTCCAATGCGGCGCTGGCTTTTATCCGGCTGCTGGACGAGGCTGGAGCACAGTGAGCGTCTTGCATTATGGATAGCCAAAGCGCTACTGTTTCCGCCAAAGTTTCTGTTTTCTGTCGTTTCGACCTCAGAACCGGCACAAGAGGCCCCCATGAACACATCATCAACCACCGCCCTGCTTAACGAAGAAGTCATCTATGACGAAAGCGAGCAGCTGGTCTCCACCACTGACCTGAAAGGCGACATCACCTATGCCAACCCGGCTTTTTGCCGGATAGCCGGCTATTCGCTGGAGGAAATGCAGGGGCAGCACCACAACCTGGTACGCCACCCCGACATGCCCAAAGCAGCGTTCAAAGAACTGTGGGAACATATCAAACAGGGCAAGTCGTGGCGTGGCGCAGTTAAAAACAAGTGCAAGGATGGACGCTACTACTGGGTGGACGCCTATGTCACCCCCATTCTCAAGGAGGGCCAGTTGGTCGGCTACCAGTCGGTACGCAGCCGCCTGGCCCCCCAATACCGCACCCGTGCCGAGCAGTTGTATAGTGCCCTGCTGAGTGAAGAGCGCAATAGCGTCTCCATATTCAAGTCATTGCGCAACAAGATCATCACGCTGCTGCCCTGGCTTAAAGGCCTGGTTCTGGTCGGCATTCTGCTTGCAACCGGGCTGCTGGCCGGCTGGCAAGCCGCTGCCCTGGGGCTGCTGCCACTGGTTTGGGCCGTTCTTGCATTTGCACCGGAACAGATCAAAGTTCACCGTTTCATCAAAACCCTGCAAAATGACTATGACAGCGTATCCCGGCAGGTTTTTTCCGGTAACAGTCCGGCATCCGTACCCGACTTTCATCTGGGTTTGCTGCAGGCCCGCATCCGCACCATTTTGGGCCGCATCAATGATTCTGCCGGCTCTCTGAAAAATATCGCCAACCATCTGCAAAGCGGCCTGTCCAGCGCCCGCGCCGGCATCCAGGTCCAGGACCAGGAAACCGGCAACATTACCGAGGCAGTCGGCAGCCTGTCCGACAAAGCCCATGATATTGCCGATCGTACCCGCAATGCCGCTGACAACGCCGCCATGGCCCGGGAAAAATGCTTGCAAACCCGGGATCAGCTGGACAAAAGCACCCAGCAAATCATGGCGCTGGCCGGTGATGCGCAGGATGCCGCCGATGCCACCCAGCAGGTATCCGGCGAAGCCAATAACGTGGTGCGCTGGTTGCAGGAAATACAGGGCATTGCCGAACAAACCAACCTGCTGGCCCTGAACGCCTCCATCGAAGCGGCCCGGGCCGGTGAACACGGCCGCGGCTTTGCCGTGGTGGCAGACGAAGTCCGCAGCCTGTCCATGCGCACCCAGGAAGTCAGCAACAGCATCCAGGACAGCATCGGCGGCATCCAGCATGCCCTCGGCAACCTGCGCAAACTGATGGACAACAACCTTGCCCAGAGCAGTCAGTGCGTGGAAGAGACCCGTCATGGCCAGGAAAGTCTGGCCACTGTGGTTGATGAAATCAGCCAGATTGCCGCCACTATCGTGATCATTTCCGAAGCAGCCCAGCAGCAGGAGCTGCTGGCAGAAAGCATCAGCATCAACCTGCGCCAGATACGGGACACCTCTGCCAGCAACATGGAAAAAATCCTGGCTGCCGACCAGAACAGCCAGACCCTGTTAAACAATGCTGATGGCCTCGACGATATGACCCGTACCTTCGCCTGACCACAGCAGCCCTCTCAGCCGGCCGCCATGAACCCTGTCGCCCTGTCCATTCTGCTGTTGTTGTGCAGCAATGTGTTCATGACCTTTGCCTGGTATGCACACCTGAAAGAGCTCAACAACAAGCCCTGGCTGATTGCCGCCCTGATCAGCTGGGGCATCGCCCTGTTTGAGTATCTGTTGCAGGTTCCCGCCAACCGTATCGGCTACAGCGTGCTCAGTCTGGGCGAGCTCAAGGTTATCCAGGAAGTCATCACGCTGGGGCTGTTTGTCCCCTTTGCGCTGTTCTACATGAAAGAGCCGCTCAAGCTGGACTATCTCTGGGCCGGCCTCTGCCTGGTGGGTGCCGTGTTCTTCATGTTCCGGGACCGGTTCGGGAGCTGAAGCGGCGGCCCGGCACCTCGCTCCAAATAAAAAGCCCCGCTTGTGCGGGGCTTTTTATAACCGGAACGGCTGGCCTCAGTCGATCCGGCCCCGCTTGGCAATGGCAGCATCCAGTGCGGCAATAAAATCATCCAGGCTCAGCGAGCCCAGATCATCGCCACCACGGGTGCGCACCGCCACCTGGCGGTTTTCCACTTCCTTGTCGCCCACCACCAGCAGGAAAGGAACTTTCTGCAGGGTGTGTTCGCGGATTTTGAAACCGATTTTTTCGTTGCGCAGATCCGACTCGACCCGGTAACCACGCTCCAGCAGGGCCTGTTCCACTTCGCTGACAAAACCGGCCTGCTTCTCGCTGATATTCATGATTACCGCCTGCACCGGCGCCAGCCAGGCCGGGAAAGCGCCTTCGTAGTGCTCGATCAGGATACCCAGGAAACGCTCGAACGAGCCCAGAATGGCACGGTGCAGCATCACCGGGTGGGCACGGCTGTTGTCTTCGGTGACGTATTCGGCACCCAGCCGCACCGGCAGGTTGAAGTCCAGCTGCAAGGTACCGCATTGCCAGACACGGCCCAGACAGTCACGCAGCGAAAACTCGATTTTGGGGCCATAAAAGGCACCTTCACCGGGCTGCAGCTCGTACTCAAGGCCGGCTTCAACCAGCGCATCTTCCAGTGCCTTTTCAGCCCGGTCCCACTGTTCGTCGGAACCAATACGCTGCTCGGGGCGGGTCGACAGTTTCAGCTCGATATCATCAAAGCCGAAGTCACGGTACACCTGACGGGTCAGCTTGATAAAGGCAGCGGACTCGGACTGCATCTGTTCTTCGGTACAGAAAATATGGGCATCGTCCTGGGTGAAACCGCGCACCCGCATGATGCCGTGCAGCGCACCGGACGGTTCGTTGCGGTGACAGGCACCAAACTCGGCCAGACGCAGCGGCAGTTCGCGGTAGCTCTTCAGACCCTGGTTGTACACCTGCACGTGGCAGGGGCAGTTCATGGGCTTGATGGCATAGTCACGGGACTCGGACTCGGTGGTGAACATGTTGTCGGCGTAGTTGGTCCAGTGACCGGATTTCTCCCACAGAATGCGGTCCACGATTTGTGGGGTACGGATTTCCTGGTAGCCGTTTGCACGCTGGACCTGGCGCATGTATTGCTCCAGCACCTGGT
>CAZMLX010000172.1:0-4734 GCA_964567275.1 uncultured Thiopseudomonas sp.
TCAATGTCACCAGCGCCCGCGAAATGCTGCTGGCCTGCGAGTCGGCCATGCCCTGCGACATCCTGATTGCCACTGCGGCCGTGGCCGACTTCCGGCCCGAAATGTCTGCCGACCACAAGCTGAAAAAAGATCCCGGCAGCGACGACGGCATGACCCTGCAACTGGTGCGCAACCCCGACATTCTGGCTTCGCTGGCACAGCGTCCCGACCGGCCGTTCAGTGTCGGTTTTGCCGCCGAAACCCAAAACCTGCTGGACTATGCCGCCAACAAGCTGCGTGACAAAAACCTCGACCTGATCGTTGCCAACGACGTTTCCAGCTCCAGCATCGGTTTTGACAGCGAGGACAATGCCGTCACCGTCATCGACCGCAACCATCGCCAGACCCATTTCGAACAAACCAGCAAAAGCAAAATTGCCAGCCAGCTGGTGACACTCATCCACCATTACCTGAACCGGAATCCACACTAACCATGCACGCCATTCAAGCCAAAATTCTCGACCCGCGGCTGGGCACAGAATTCCCCCTGCCCGACTATGCCACGCCCGGTTCTGCCGGTCTGGACCTGCGTGCCATGCTACAGAAAGCCGCCATCCTCAACCCCGGCGACACCCTGCTGATTCCCACCGGCCTGTCCATTTATATTGAAGACCCCGGTCTGGCAGCAGTCATCCTGCCCCGCTCGGGTCTCGGCCACAAACACGGCATCGTACTCGGCAACCTGGTCGGGCTGATTGACTCGGACTACCAGGGCGAACTGATGGTGTCCTGCTGGAACCGCGGCCAGAACAGTTTTACCATTGAGCCAGGCGAACGCATTGCCCAGCTGGTACTGGTACCCGTGATTCAGGCCCGCCTGCAAGTCGTTAACGAATTTGCCGCCAGCGAGCGTGGCAGTGGCGGTTTCGGCCACACCGGCCAACGCTGACGTCCCATGCCCCACGGAGCCGACATGAAAACAAAACAACACGACCAGGCTGCACCCAAAGGCGCCAAACGCTTCAGATCGCCACTGCCATCCGCCTTGCTGCTGATCGTGATCGGCCTGGCAGTTGCCGCCTTTCTGGCACAGCAAAGCCTGGGCACCAGCAGCAGCAACAACGACCGGCAGCTGGTACAAGCCCGGGCCGCCGGCATGCTGGCCGTGCTGGAGCACATCACCGGCTTTATCGAGGATGACAGCCAGACCATTGCCCGTGATCCGCAGGTACGCCAGGCCATTCAACAGCAGGACCTGGAACGCATCGGCCGGCTGGAGCAACAACTGGCCCGCCGGGCCTACCTGACTGACGCCGTCATCAGCACCCCGGGGCTGGAACTGTCCAGCACACCACGCAAAGCTCCCATCAACTATGCAGCGCTGGACCACATTGGCAAGGCCAGCACCAACCAGTCTGCCGCTGCCGAGCTGCTCAGCGCCGAAGGCCGTTCATTTTTCTACAAAGCCATGCCGGTGCTCGACCCCCGTCAGCCAACCCGGGTACTGGGCACCATCATGCTGGTCTACGATGCCAACTCCATGCTCACCCATTTGAGCCCGCCGGCTGACAACCGCCAATGGTACGCCCGGGGCATACAACAACTGCCCGGCGCACCCGCAGTCAACCTGTTCGAGCAGGGCACCCGCCAGGACGCCGAGCCGCTACGTTTTGCCGGCATGCACCCCTACTGGTCGCTGGAGCTCAGCCTGCAACCCCGCAGCCTGGACCAGTTGCCCGGCCTGCCACTGCTGGCACTGGCGCTGCTGACCCTGTTTGCCACCGCACTGCTGGCCCTGCTGCTGGTTCAGCTACGCTGGCAAAAAGCGCTGGCCCGCAACGTCCGGCTGATCGACCAGGCCCTAGGCAACCGGGCTGACAGCGCCGAACTGCTTGGCCGCCTGACGCTGCCTGCCCTGCAGGCACTAGCACCCCGGCTGCAAAGCGCCTTCAACCGCCCCGCAACACCGGCCGCTACCACCCCGGCAGCCAAAGTTGCTACCGGGCCCGCCACCCACGCCCCGGAAACAAAACCCTTTACCGCCACCCAGGACGTATTCGACATCGACATTCTCGATCTCGAACTGGACGAAACCGCCCTCGCCCCGGACAGCGGACTGGCCGCCACACCGGCCGTCAACCCCGACATTTTCCGCGCCTATGACATTCGCGGCATTGTCGGCCAGGACCTCGACGCCGACACCGCCTACTGGATTGGCCGTGCCGTTGGTAGTGAAAGCCTGGCCCGTGGCGAGCAACGCATCGTTGCCGGCCGCGACGGCCGCCTGTCCGGTCCGGAATTGCTGGAAGCGCTGGTACGTGGCTTGCAAGAATCCGGCTGTGACGTGCTGGACATCGGCATGGTACCCACACCACTGGTGTACTTCGGCACCCACCAGCTGGGCGCCACCTCTGGCGTGATGCTGACCGGCAGCCACAACCCTGCCAACTACAACGGTTTCAAAATTGTCATCGCCGGCGAAACCCTGGCCGGCGAGCAAGTCACCGCCCTGTACCACCGCATCCGGGAGCAGAACCTGAGCAGTGGCCAGGGCCAGCGCCAGCACATCGAGCTGCTGCCCGACTACATCAGTTACATCGCCGATGACGTGGCGGCCGGCCGCCCGCTCAAAGTCGTGGTGGACTGCGGCAATGGCGTAGCCGGCGTGGTTGCGCCCCAACTGCTGGAAGAAATCGGCTGCACCGTCATTCCCCTGTACTGCGAGGTGGACGGCAACTTCCCCAACCACCATCCCGACCCCGGCAAGCCCGAAAACCTGAACGACCTGATTACCGCCGTACAGCGTGAAAACGCCGACCTCGGGTTGGCCTTTGACGGCGACGGCGACCGTCTGGGCGTGGTCACCAATGCAGGCGAAATCATCTACCCCGACCGTCTGATGATGCTGCTGGCCAAGGATGTCGTGTCCCGCAACCCCGGTGCCGACATCATTTTCGACGTCAAGTGCAGCCGCCGGCTGGCCACCCAGATCAGCCGCTCCGGCGGTCGCCCGGTGATGTGGAAAACCGGCCACTCGCTGATGAAAGCCAAAATCCGCGAAACCGGCGCCCTGCTGGCCGGCGAAATGAGCGGCCACATTTTCTTCAAGGAGCGCTGGTTCGGCTTTGACGACGGCATTTATGCCGCTGCCCGCCTGCTGGAAATCCTCAGCATGGACAGCCGTAGCCCCCATGACATCTTCGCCCAGTTCCAGACCGGCATCACCACGCCGGAGCTGAATATCGAAGTGACCGACGCATCCAAGTTCCAGATCATGCAGGCCCTGCAAAACGCCGGCAACTGGGGCGATGGCAGCGTCAACAGCCTGGACGGCATCCGTGTCGATTTCCCCGCCGGCTGGGGCCTGATCCGCGCCTCCAACACCACCCCGGTGCTGGTCCTGCGCTTTGAAGGTGACACCGACGACGAACTGCAACGCATCCAGAACCTGTTCCGCCAACAGTTGCTGGCCGTAGCCCCCGATATCCACTGGCCTTTTTCCTGATGGAGCCAAGCATGACCCTTAACCGTGACGCCGCTGCCAACGTAGCCAAAGTACTGTCCGAAGCCCTGCCCTACATCCGCCGCTTTGTCGGTCAGACACTGGTGATCAAATATGGCGGCCACGCCATGGAAAGCGAAGAGCTTAAAAACGGCTTCGCCCGCGACATCGTGCTGATGAAAGCGGTCGGCATCAACCCGGTGGTGGTCCACGGCGGCGGCCCGCAGATTGGCGAGCTGCTCAAGCGCCTCAACATTGAAAGCCGCTTTGTCGACGGCATGCGTGTCACCGACGGCCAAACCATGGACGTGGTGGAAATGGTGCTGGGCGGTCTGGTCAACAAAAGCATCGTCAACCTGATCAACAGCCACGGCGGCAGCGCCATCGGCCTGACCGGCAAAGACGCCCGCCTGATCCGTGCCCGCAAACTGCAAGTCACCCGCCAGCTGCCGGAAATGACCAAGCCGGAAATCATCGACATCGGCCAGGTGGGCGAAGTGGCCAGCATCAACAAAGAGCTGCTGCACATGATGGTACAGGGCGACTTCATCCCGGTCATTGCGCCGATTGGCGTGGGTGCCGATGGCGAGTCCTACAATATCAACGCCGATCTGGTAGCCGGTAAAGTAGCCGAAGCACTGAATGCCGAAAAACTGCTGCTGCTCACTGATATTGCCGGCCTGATGGACAAGCAGGGCAACGTGCTGACCGGCCTGCGCACCGAACAGGTTGACGAGCTGATTGCCGACGGCACCATTTACGGCGGTATGCTGCCAAAAATCCGCTGCGCCCTGGATGCGGTACAGGCCGGCGTGCGCAGCGCCCACATCATCGACGGCCGGGTACCCAATGCGGTACTGCTGGAAATCTTCACCGACTCCGGCGTCGGCACCCTGATTACCAACAGCTGAGCCAGCGCTCCGGTCTGCCGCCCCCGCCTGCGGCAGGCCCGCCTCTCTTGAGCCAGCGACCGCAAAGGCCGATAATATGCGGCATTTTTACCCCTCCAGATTACGGAAACACCATGAAAGACCACATTCGCCAGCTTGTTCAATCCGCCCTGCAGCAGCTTGTCACCGACGGCACCCTGCCGGACGGCCTGCAACCGAACATCCAGGTGGAAAACGCCCGTGACAAGGCCCATGGTGACTTCGCCAGCAACATTGCCATGATGCTGGCCAAACCCGCCGGCATGAAACCCCGTGACCTGGCCGAAAAAATCCTCGCCGCCCTGCCGCAGGACGCGCAAATCA
>CAZMLX010000173.1:0-1567 GCA_964567275.1 uncultured Thiopseudomonas sp.
CGACCGCCATTACTCCGCAGGAGCGTCTGCGTGACGGCGTGGACTATGTGCCACTGAGTCCGGTACGCGCCTTTTTGATCCAGTTCCTCAATGTTGCCGGTATTGGCCCGATTTTCGGCCCTATCCTGGGGGCCATCTACGGCCCGGTGGCGCTGGTGTGGATCGTGATCGGTAACGTGATTGGCGGTGCGGTACATGACTACTTCTCCGGCGTAATGAGCCTGAAAGAAGACGGCAAGAGCCTGCCGGAAGTGGCTGGCAAATACTACAACGTAGTATTTAAGGGCTTTATGCTGGTATTTACCTGCATGCTGCTGTTCTTTGTCGGCGTGGTATTTATCATGAGCCCGGCCGGACTGCTGTCCAACCTGGTTTATTTTGAAGGCACTGTTCTGGCCAACAACTCGTTCTGGGTTATTGCCATTCTGCTGTACTACTTCTTCGCAACCCTGCTGCCGATCGACAAGATCATTGCCAAGCTGTATCCGCTGTTTGGCCTGCTGATGATTGTGATGACCAGCCTGGTGGCGATTGCCCTGTTGTTCAATGCCCCCAATCTGCCTGAAATCAGCAACGTGTTTGCCTACTTCACCGACCATAGCGCTGAAGAAGACCTGCTGCGTCCGAACCCGGACGGTGCGCCCATCTGGCCGTTGCTGTTTGTCACCATTACCTGTGGTGCGATCAGTGGTTTCCACTCCACCCAGTCACCGATGATTGCCCGTTGTCTGACCAACGAAAAATACGCACGTCCGGTGTTCTACGGCGCGATGATGTGTGAAGGCATTGTGGCCTGCGTTTGGGCGCTGGCCGGTATTGCTGCCTTCCCCGGCGGTTATCTGGAGCTCAAGGCGATGCTGGCCCAGGGCGGCCCCGGCCATGTGGTCAACCATGTGGCGACCAGTTATCTGGGTGTGTTTGGTGGTGTGATGGCGATTCTGGCCGTGGCCATTTTCCCGATTACCTCGGGCGATACCGCGTTCCGTTCGCTGCGTCTGACCATTACCGATGCCTTCAAGATCAAGCAGACCGTTGGCCACCGTCTGGCGCTGTCAGCTCCGCTGCTGGGTCTGGGTTATCTGATGACCTTTATCGACTTTGCCCTGGTCTGGCGCTACTTCGCGTTCTCCAACATGCTGCTGTCCACCAGCGTGCTGTGGCTGGCGACCAAGTACCTCTATGACCGCGGTACCTTCCACTGGATTGCCAGTATCCCGGCTTCGATTGGTAGCGCGGTGGTGCTTGCCTACATCGCTACAGCCGGTATCGGTTTGGGCTTGCCCGCTGAGTACAGCCAGCCAATTGGCATTGTCGTGGCCGTTGCCTGTCTGGCCGGTGTCATGTTCTGGCACAGCAAGCGCGGCAACAAGCAGGTTGCTTGAGCGCCTGAGCAATGACAAAAATCCCGGATGCATTCCGGGATTTTTGTTTGTAGGCTGTCTGCCTGTTCGCCCGAGGAGACCAGCGTGACTGATTCGATGCCCATGTGCCCCTGGCCGGGCCAGCATGCCGACTATATTGCTTACCACAATGACGAGTGGGGCGTGCCCTGTTACGACAGCCACAA
>CAZMLX010000173.1:1577-4610 GCA_964567275.1 uncultured Thiopseudomonas sp.
TGAAAAACTCTGCCTGGAAGGCCAGCAGGCCGGTCTGAGCTGGCTGGTGGTGTTGCGCAAGCGGGAGCATTACCGGCGCTGTTTTTATGGTTTTGACCCGCAGCGGGTGGCAGCCATGACCGACGGCGAGCTGGCAGCCTTGCAGGAGGATGCCGGCCTGATCCGTCATGCCGCCAAGCTGGCAGCGATCCGCACCAATGCCCGGGCTTACCTGAAGCTGCAGGAGCAAGGGGTCGATTTTTCACGGTGGTTGTGGAGTTTTATCGGTGGCAAACCCCGCATCAATCACTGGCGCAGCATGGCCGGGGTGCCGGCGCAGACCTGCGAATCGCTGGCCATGAGCCGGGCGCTCAAGCAGGCCGGTTTTGTGTTTGTCGGCCCGGTTGGCTGTTACGCCTTTATGCAGTCCATGGGTATGGTCAATGATCATCTGACGGACTGCTTTCGACATCCCGGCATGCTGGCAGAATAAAATCGGCGCACCGGAGTTTTATAGCCGTTTGTGCTATCATTGCCCGCATTTTTACAGGGAGGCCACCATGTCCAAACGTCTCAAAATTTGCATCAACACCGGCGGAGGCGACGCCCCGGGCCTGAACGCTGTGATTGAAGCGGTTACCATGGCGGCCCACCACCGCCAGTGGGAAGTCTATGGCATCAAATCCGGTTATAACGGACTGCTCAATACCAATGAAATTGTGCGCCTCACACCGAAAGTAGTCGATGGCATTGCCATTCAGGGCGGCACCATTCTGGGCAGCACCAACAAGGGCAACCCGTTCCGGCTGCCGGTCTGCAATGTGGCGGGTGAATGTGAAGAGCGGGATCTGTCCGACAAGGTCATCGAGAACTTCCACCGCCTTGGCTTTGATGCCCTGGTGTCGGTGGGCGGCGACGGCAGCATGGATATTGCGCACCGTTTTGCTCAGAAGGGCATTCCTGTCATTGGCGTACCCAAAACCATCGACAACGACCTGGGCGGCACCGAGCTGACCTTTGGCTTTGATACCGCCACCGGCATTGCCACCGAAGCCATCGACCGCCTGCACTCCACCGCCAAGTCCCATGACCGCATCATGGTGGTCGAAGTGATGGGTCGTGATGCCGGCTTTATTGCCCTCAACAGCGGCATTTCCGGCAACGCAGATGTCATTCTGATTCCGGAAATTCCGTTCGATATCAACAAAGTGTGCTCCCACCTGATGGACAACGAGCTCAATGGCCGCAAGTACGGCATTGTGGTGGTGGCCGAGGGTGCCATGCCCAAGGGCGGTGAGGTAGTGACCAAGAGTGACGGCGAGCTGGGCCGTCAGCATGTGGTGCTGGGCGGCATTGCCGAATATGTGGCCAGGGAAATTGCCGAGCGTACCGGCAAGGACACCCGTTCGCTGGTGCTGGGTCACCTGCAGCGTGGCGGTTCGCCCACCACCTTTGACCGCTTGCTGGCTCTGCGCTTTGGTGCGGCGGCGGTGCGTGCCATCGAAGCCGGCAAGTTCGGTCATCTGGTGGCGCTCAAGTCGACCGAGATTGCACTGGTGCCACTGGAAAAAGCGCTGACCGCCGACAAGCGGGTTGACCCGAAAGGCGATACCGTGCTCACCGCCCGTGACATGGATATCAGCTTCGGCGATTAGCATTGGCAGGCAGCTGCCCATTAAAAAAGCGCACCGGAGGGTGCGCTTTTTTGTGGGTGTCCATTGTGTAGAAGGGCGTGTGCTCCCTGCTCCGGCCGGCTGGCCTGTGTTAGCCTGCCGGTACCGGTGAAGGTTTCTGGGTTAGCCGCAGCCAAAGTAGCAGCAACAGCACCACGCCAATCACCGGCAGCATGTACAGGTTGATGCGGGTCCAGCCAATCACGTTAAGCAGGTAACCCGAGCTGAACGAGCCGCAGGCCACGGTGCCGAAGATCAAGAAATCGTTCATTGCCTGCGCCTTGGAGCGTTCGGCCTGGCTGTAGGTGTCGGTGACCATGGCGGTGGCACCGATAAAACCGAAGTTCCAGCCGATGCCCAGCAGAATCAGCGAACCCCAGAAATGCAGCAGCTCCTGGCCGACAAAAGCCAGCAGGCCGGACAGACCGATAATCATCAGCCCGGCGGCGGTAATGGTCAGCTTGCCGAAACGGCTAATCAGGTTGCCGGTGATAAAACTGGGGCCAAACATCGCCAGTACATGCCACTGGATGCCGAGCGTGGCCTGTTCCTTGGTGAAACCCTTGGCGACCATGGCCATGGGGGCGGCGGTCATGATGAAGGCCATCAGTCCGTAGGAGACAATGCCGGCCACCACCGCCACCATAAAGCGCTGCTGGCTGGCAATGGCCCAGAGTGAACGGGCCTCGCCGGCGCTGGCGGCAAACTGCAGGCTGGGCAGGCGCAGCTGGGCGAGCAGGCCCAGGGCCAGTAACGCCAGTATCGCCTGGCTGACAAAACCGCCGGCATAGGGCACGCCGGTCCAGGCGTCGTTGGTCCAGATCACCACCTGAGGGCCGATGATGGCTGCCACCAGCCCGCCAATCATGATGCGGGAGATGGCCTTGGGCCGCTGTTTGGGTGCCACGCTGTCGGAGGCGGCAAAGCGGTAATTTTGCACGCAGGCGGCATAAAAACCGGCCAGTGTGGTGCCGACACAAAACTGCACAAAACTGCCCTTGGCAATACCGAAGGCGGCGACCAGCCCGGCGATGATCGCCATGATCGCCCCCAGCACATAGGCCTGGCGACGACCGAGATAACGCATCAGCAGCGCTGCCGGAATGGTGGACAACGCCAGCCCCAGGTTGAACAGGCTCACCGGCAGGGTGGACAGCGACGGGTTGCTGGCCAGCTGCATGCCGACCAGCCCGCCGAGGGAAATGATGATGGGAGGCGAGGCACCGCCCAGTGCCTGGGCACCAAACAGCAGCCAGAGGTTGCGCTGGCCGGATTTTGAACTATCGCTTGCAGACATGGGACATCCTGTAAGTGCGGAGTGGATCAGGAGTCGGGCATGTTATCACTTCTTGCAATATGTTTGCCGGCCCGGGTACCGGGG
>CAZMLX010000174.1:0-4595 GCA_964567275.1 uncultured Thiopseudomonas sp.
GACAACTCCAAGCGTGAACTGCACGGCGCCCTGCTTGATGCCGAGATTCTGGCCGATGTTTACCTGGCCATGACCGGTGGCCAGACCAACCTGTTGCTGGGGGGCGAAGGCGAGGGCGGCTTCGGCGGCACAGCCATTCGTCGGCTGCCGGCCGGGCGGGTTAAAGCGCCGGTGCTGGCGCCGACTGCAAGCGAGCTGGAGGCCCACAAAGCCTTTTTGCAGGATCTGGCCAAGGCCAGCGGCCGCGAGCTGGACTGGTAACACAACAGAGCGGATGGGGCCGATGCATAAGGCAGCGGACCCTGTTACACTTTGTCGCCGTCCTGCAGCGTCCGTCCGGACGCTGCATCCCTCTGGATCAACCTGAAGAAGAAATCATGTTACGACAACTCTCTGCGCTGCTGGTCACTCTGCTGTGTGCCATGCCGGCGTTTGCCAACGAAGTCGGAGCAGTGGATGCCACCACCACCCTGTGGGGCTATCTGGCTGTTATCGTATTTGCCATTGCTTACCTGCTGGTAGTGGGTGAGGAAAAGCTGCAGCTGCGCAAGTCCAAGCCGATGCTGATCGGTGCCGGCCTGATCTGGCTGCTGGTTGCAGTGGTCAGTCCGGATGCGGAAATGACCACGGCGGCGTTCAAGGAGAACTTCCTCGACTTTACCGAGCTGATGCTGTTCCTGCTGGTCGCCATGACCTACATCAGCGCCATGGAAGAGCGGCGGATTTTCGACTCGCTGCGTTCCTGGATGGTGAAAAAAGGGTTCAGCTACCGCACGCTGTTCTGGCTGACCGGTATCATGTCCTTCTTCATTTCTCCGGTCGCCGATAACCTCACTACTGCGCTACTGATGTGTGCGGTGGTGCTGAAAGTGGCCGAAGGCCAGGGCAAGTTCATTGCCATGTGCTGTATCAATATCGTGGTGGCAGCCAACGCTGGCGGTGCGTTCAGCCCGTTTGGCGACATCACCACGCTGATGGTATGGCAGGCTGGCCGGGTTCAGTTCCTGGAGTTTTTTGACCTGTTCCTGCCGGCGGTACTGAACTTTGCGGTACCGGCGCTGGTTATGAACTTCTTCATTCCTGCCGGCAAGCCGGGCACCATCAGCGAAGGCGTAGTGCTCAAGCGTGGCGCCCGCCGCATTATGCTGTTGTTCCTGCTGACCATCGTCACTGCGGTACTGGGTCACCAGTTCCTTAGCCTGCCGCCGGTATTCGGCATGATGGTGGGCCTGGGCTACCTGCAGGTGTTTGGCTACTTCCTGCGCATGACCCTGCCCAAATCACTGGCCCGCAAACGTCGTCGCGCCGAGCGCAACAACGATGAAGAGTCCCTGCGTTACCTGGGCAGCGTGGTGCCGTTTGACATCTTCAACCGGGTGTCCAAAGCCGAGTGGGATACCCTGCTGTTCTTCTACGGCGTGGTGCTGTGTGTAGGTGGCCTGGGCTTTATGGGCTATCTGCAGCTGGTTTCCGGCGTGCTGTTCGACGGCCTGGGAGCCACTTGGGCAGCGGTAGGTATCGGTATCATTTCTGCGGTTGTTGACAACATCCCGGTGATGTTTGCCGTGTTGACCATGAACCCGGACATCAGCCATGGCCACTGGCTGCTGGTTACCCTGACCGCCGGTGTTGGTGGCAGCCTGTTGTCGGTCGGTTCTGCAGCCGGTGTGGCGCTGATGGGTGCTGCCCGCGGCCATTACACCTTTATGAGCCACCTGCGCTGGCTGCCGGCCATTGCGCTGGGTTATGTGGCCAGTATCCTGTGCCACCTGTGGCTGGGCGAGCTGCTGGGCGTGTTCGACAAGTTCTGACCGTTGCCCGACACAAAAAAACCGCACAACTGTGCGGTTTTTTTGTGTCTGTAGCAGGGTAAAGGTATTGTGTGTCATGAGAAACTGCCAAATTCCGCACGCTTTGTAATAATGTTCAAGCAAAAGGTGTTGAAGTTGTTACTATAGTCGTCCCGCCTGTACAGGCATTTGAGTATCCGGAAGTGGGCCGGGCAGTGGCCATGCCGGATGGATACTTATAGAATAATCAGATTCCGATAACCGGGCATTTGGCGTTACTTTGGGAACAGGACAGTAAATATGGTTACAGGGGCATCTTCGCTGGGCGTGGTACGTAACGAATTGTTTGCGACTATGGAAGAAACCCAGCAGCACCTCGAACACTTCCTGGAAGAACGGGATAGCGGCACCTTGTTGCAGTCTTCCGTCAGCAACTTGCATCAAATCAAGGGAACCCTGGCACTGGTTGGCCTGCCCGGTGCGGAAATGCTGGCTGGCGAGATGCACAGCCTGGCCATGGACATCCCGGCCGGCGCCGACAACCAGCACGATGACGAACTGGCCGCCATCAGCAACGGCCTGCACGTGCTGCGCAGCTATCTGGAACAGCTGGAAGCCAACTGGATCGAAATGCCCGAGCTGATGCTGCCTGCCATCAATCAGCTGCGCCTGGCCGGCGGCCAGTCAAGGCTGCCGGAAAGCTACTTCTTCTCGGCCCGCCTCAATATTGAACGGCCACGACCACCGCAGGTACAAACGGTTGACGATCCCAGGGCGGTAATGGGGCATTTGCGCCACCTGTATCAGAAGGCACTGCTGTCGGTAATCAAAGATCACCAGACCGCTTCGGCGCTGTCGCTGATGCAACGCATCATGCTGCAGCTGGACGGGCTGGACCCCAATGCCGGCCAAACCACCCTGTACTGGATTGCCGCTGCCGCCTTCGAGTCGGTCATTGACGGCAAGCTGGTCATCAATGCCGAACGCAAACTGCTGTTCTCCCGGCTGGACCGCGAAATCAAACAGTTCCAGCATAACCCGGCGGTGGCGCCCCCCCGTGGCGTGATCAAGGACATGCTGTACCTGGTCGCTCTGGCCCACACCCAGGGTCCCTGTGCCAGTGAAGTGCGGGATGCTGCCAATCTCGCCAGCCTGCCGTTTACCGACCGCATGCTGATTGATGAATATCAGCGCCTGTCCGGCCCCGGTGCCAACGTGTTTCGCTCGTTGTCGGTTGCCATCCAGGAAGAGCTGGTCACCATCAAGGACACCCTGGATCTGATCGGACGCAATGCGGTTTCGGCAGAAGCCTTTGAAAACCTGCCGTTTGTCATTACCAAACTGGAAAAAATTCTGCAAATGGTCGGCCTGACCGGAGCTGCCATGTCACTGCGCCGCCAGCAGCAGGTGCTGACAGGCTGGAGCAGTCCGGAGTCGGTGAGCCCGGACGAGCTGCTGCGGATGGCTGATTCGATCATTTATATTGAAGGCCTGGTTGCCAGCATGGAGCTGGGCCATCGCCATGCGGCCCGGGTGTCAGAGCTGTCCGAAGACGAAGTATTCGCCCAGCATCAGCTGGCAGAAGCACAGATCGTCATCCGCGAAGAAGCCAAAAGCAGCCTGGTGCTGGCGCGGCGGGCCATCACCTCTTATTTTGAAGCCGGCGGCGAAAGCATCCACCTGGAAAACCTGCCCGCCAGCCTGGTCACCGTGCAGGGTGGGCTGTGGTTCACCGAGGAATACCGTGCTGCCCAGCTGGTGCAACTGTGCTGCGACTACATTCTGGAATGCATGATCAATGGTGCCAGCATGCCCGACGAAAAGGCGCTGGAAACATTGGCCGAAGCCCTGACCGGCATCGAATACTATCTGGAAGGCGGTGGCCGCATGCAGCGTCAGGGCGGGGAAGAGCTGCTGGAAGGCGTGACCGCCAACTTGAAAGCACTGGGTGTAAAGGTGTCTGATGAGCTTTAAACAGGGCCCCTGGCAGTCCGGCCTGCTGCAGGCTGGCGACACGCCCGGGCTAATCGTAATTCACCAGGGCCTGGCTTTTTTGCAAAGCCCTGATGGCAGCATGTTCTGGCAAGCAGAAGAAGCACTGGCCCTGTGCGGTGCCGCCTTGCTGGATGTTCAGGGCATCGGTCACTGGCAGGGAACGGCGGTGGCGGTATTCGAACTGGGTGTCCAGATTGAAGGCCGTGGCAACTGGGTGCCGTTGCGCCACTTTCTGCAAGCCGATGATGCCGATCTGTACCACCTGCTGGCTTTTGCCAGCCAGACCGGCACCTGGTCACGCCAGCACCGTTTTTGTGGCAGCTGTGGCGCACCGATGGAAAGCTCGGCCGAGCATCGCATGCGCTTCTGTGAACCCTGCGGCATTGAGCAGTATCCACGGTTGTCGCCCAGCATGATCGTGCTGGTCACCCGTGGTGATGAAGTGTTGTTGGGCCGTGCGCCCCGTTTTGCCGAAGGCATGTACAGCTGTCTGGCCGGTTACGCCGAACCGGCAGAAAGCATGGAAGGCTGTGTGCACCGCGAGGTTTATGAAGAAACCGCTATCCGGGTCCACAATCTGCGCTATATCACCAGCCAGAACTGGCCGTTTCCGCATTCGATGATGTTTGGTTATCATGCCGACTACCTGTCGGGCGATATCCGCATCCAGCAAGACGAACTGGACGATGCCCGCTGGTTCAGCATCCATGAGCTGCCCCAGCTGCCGTTGCAGGCGTCCATCGCCCGCTACCTGATCGACCTTTACGTACATCAGCGTACCGGTGCTCCTGCGCCGCAACCGCCCCGCTA
>CAZMLX010000175.1:0-4542 GCA_964567275.1 uncultured Thiopseudomonas sp.
ACATCATGCGCGGCTGCTTTGGCGGCTGCACCTTCTGCTCGATCACCGAGCACGAAGGCCGCATCATCCAGAACCGCTCCCACGAGTCGATCCTGCAAGAAATCGAAGCCATGCGCGACAAGGTGCCGGGCTTTACCGGCGTGGTTTCGGACCTGGGCGGGCCCACCGCCAACATGTACCGGCTGGCCTGCAAAAGCAAAGACATTGAAGAAGCCTGCCGCAAACCGTCCTGCGTGTTTCCCGGCATTTGCCAGAACCTGGACACCGACCACAGCTCGCTGGTCGAGCTGTACCAGAAAGCCCGTGAAGTGGACGGCGTGAAAAAGGTGCTGATTGCCTCCGGCGTACGCTACGACCTCGCGGTAGAGTCGCCCGACTATGTGAAGGAGCTGGTTACCCACCACGTTGGCGGCTATCTGAAAATCGCCCCCGAACATACCGAAGAAGGCCCGCTCAACCACATGATGAAGCCGGGCATCGGCACATACGACCGCTTTAAAAAGATGTTCGAAAAATTCAGCAAGGAAGCCGGCAAAGAGCAATACCTGATTCCCTACTTTATCGCCGCCCACCCCGGCACCAGCGACGAGGACATGCTCAACCTGGCGCTATGGCTGAAGAAAAATGGTTTCCGTGCCGACCAGGTACAGGCGTTTTACCCCTCGCCCATGGCTACCGCCACCGCCATGTACCACAGCGGCAAAAATCCGCTGCGCAAGGTGACTTACAAAAGTGAAGGCGTGCCGATCAGCAAAAGCCCCGAGCAGCGCCGCCTGCACAAAGCCTTTTTGCGCTATCACGATCCGAAAAGCTGGCCGTTGCTCCATGAAGCACTGGTGCGCATGGGCCGCCGTGACCTGATTGGCGACGGTCCGCACCAGCTGATTCCCGCAACGCAGCCCACAGACGGCGACTACCGCAGCCCAAGACGCAAAAACTCCAGCGCCGCCAAACCCGGCAAGGGCCAGTTGCTGTCCCAGCATACCGGGCTGCCGCCACGGGACAACGGCGGGCGCAAACCGAAAAAATCCGGGCGTCCGGTCAACCGTCCCTGAGACCGGCCATCAGGCTGAAGCTGCGCAAGCGGTCCTCGATGCGGTACACATCACAGGTCAAAATCAGCTCGTCGGCCCGGGTGTGCTCCAGCAGCACATTCAGGCGCTGGCGGGCGGTTTCCGGGCTGCCCACAATGGCCATGCCCAAAAAGTCCTGCACGCCTTGGCGCTCGCCCGGGCTCCAGATCCCGTCCATGCTCTCTACCGGCGCACGCAGCGCCCGGGTTTGCCCGCGGAACAGTGACAACACCCGCTGGTAGGCAGTCGTGGCCAGAAACTGTGCCTGCTGGTCGGTATCCGCCAGCACCGTTGGCACACCCAGCATTACATAAGGCTGGTCCAGATACTCAGAGGGCTGGAACTGGCTGCGGTACAGCTCAATGGCCTGCATCATGAGGCCCGGCGCAAAGTGCGAGGCAAAGGAATACGGCAGCCCCATCCGGGCTGCCAGCCGGGCACTGAACAGGCTGGAACCCAGCAACCAAACCGGTACCTTCGAGTCCACGCCCGGCATGGCGACAATGCGCTGGCCCGGCTGACGGGGTGCCAGATAGCCCATCACTTCGGCTACATCGGCCGGAAACTGGTCGGAATCGCTGTCCAGATTGCGTCTTAGCGCACGGGTGGTCAGCGGGTCGGTACCGGGCGCCCGGCCCAGCCCCAGATCAATCCGTCCCGGATACAGCGCCGCCAGGGTACCGATTTGCTCGGCTACCACCAGCGGCGCATGGTTGGGCAGCATGATGCCGCCCGAACCGATGCGAATGCGCTGCGTATTGGCCGCCAGATACCCCATAAACACCGAGGTCGCCGAACTGGCCACCGCATCCATGTTGTGGTGCTCCGCCACCCAGAAACGCTCAAACCCCAGCCCTTCCACATGCTGCGCCGTTTGCAGGGCACGTTGCAGCGCCGGGCCCGGGCCGGCTTCGTCATCACGCAGTGACGCCAGCTCCAAAACGGAAAACTTTACCTTGTGCAAATTGCTCATCTTTACCTCGGTGATCCAGTGCTGTGCGCTGCCTGCTGCTGCGCCCGGCCGGTAACAATGGGGGCACGCCGGCCGTTAATCAATCCCGGGCCGGCAGATGTGCTAGGATAAGCGCCTTTTAGCCCGGGTGATCCACGTTCAAATGTCCGCTGCGCAACCTGCCCCTGTCTCCACCGACCTTGGCCTTGGCCGCCGCCTGTTCTCGATGACCTGGCCGATGCTGGCCGGGGTGTTGGCACTGATGAGTTTCCAGCTGACCGACAGTGTGTTTGTCGGCATGCTCGGCACCGCACCGCTGGCGGCGATGGGCTTTACCATGCCGGTCAACCAGCTGATGATCGGCATCCAGATTGGGACCGGCATTGCCGCCACGGCACTGATTTCCCGGGCACTGGGCGCCGGTAAAACCGATTACGCGCGGCGCCTGTCCGGACTGGTGCTGCTGACCGGAGCCGGGCTGATGGCGCTGCTGGCGCTGATTGTATTTTTGCTCAAACAGCCGATTCTCAATGCCCTGGGCGCCACCCCTGAAATTTATGCCTACACCGACAGCTACTGGCTGCCCTGGCTGATCAGCTCCTGGAGCCATGCCTTTCTGTATTTTGGCAACAGCCTGTGCCGTGCCCATGGCAATACCCGCCTGCCGGGGCTGATGATGGTGGCCACCAGCCTGATCAATATCGTCCTGGACCCGCTGTTCATTTTTGTCTTTGGCTGGGGCCTGCCCGGCGCCGCCTTTGCCACCATTGCCTCCTGTGCCATCGGCAGCCTGGTGATCTACTCGCGGCTGTTCAAACACCAGTGGCTGGCGTTTGACATCGGCCAGCTCGATATTGCCGCTGCCATCCGCAGTGTGGCGCAAATCGCCCTGCCGGCCATGCTCAGCCAGCTGATGCCGGGCATGGCGGCCTTACTCGCCACCCGCATTGTGGCCAGTTTTGGTGCCGCCGCCATTGCCGCCTGGGCGCTGGGCACCCGGCTGGAAAGCTTTTCCATTGTCATTGTGCTGGCGCTGACCATGTCGATGCCGCCGATGCTTGGCCGCATGCTCGGTGCCGGTGACCTCAGCCAGGCCCACCGGCTGATCTGGCTGGCAGTGCGCTTCATTCTGCTGCTGCAGGCCGCCATTGCCCTGTTCTGGCTGGTGGTGCGGTTGTTTGCCGTGGACTTTATCGCCCCTGAAGCAGCCACCGCCGACTATCTGGCCAGCTATATGCTGATCGTGCCCATCAGTTACAGCATGCTCGGGGTGTGCATTTTGCTGGTGTCCAGCTGTAATGCGCTGGGCATGCCCATGCGGGCGGTCAGTACCTCCATGGTGCGGCTGTTTGGCTGTTACCTGCCCTGCGCCGCCACCGGCGCCTGGCTGGGCGGCATGACCGGTCTGTACCTGGGCGTACTGGCCGGCAACATCGCTGCCGGCTTGCTGGCCTGGCAGCTGTATCGCCGGGGTTTACGCCTGTTGCAGGCCCGGCTGGCTGAATCCGGGCTGAACAAACTCTGAAAATCAGGCTCCAGACAGCCGGTTTTTCGATTAGTTGCATGAAAATCACGAAAAATCGACCAACGTCTAAATGACCCGCCACCAAAGTCGGTGTTTGATAGGCCCGTACTGCCTCAACAAGCATATCCAATACGCAGGTTTACTCCGGAGTATCGCCCATGAAATTGAATCCTATTGCCAAAACCGTTGCTCTCAGCACCCTGGGGCTCGCCCTCGCCCTGCCCGTTACCGCGCAGGCCGCTTTTATTGAAGATGGCAAAGCCAGCCTGGAGCTGCGCAACTTTTACTTTAATCGTGATTTTCATAACAGCAAGAGCAACAACAGCTATAAAAGCCCAGCTCACTATGGAAAAGTTGAAGAATGGGCACAAGGCTTTATTTTCAAGTATGAGTCCGGCTTTACCGAAGGCACCGTTGGTGTAGGTATTGATGCCATAGGTCTTGCTGGCATCAAGCTGGACAGTGGCCGCGGCACCTCTGGCAGTGGTCTGTTGTTGCCAAAGCGCAAAAACCACAAAGCAGGTCGTGAGGGTCACGTACCCGACAGCTACGGTGAAATCGGTGCCACCTTCAAGGCCCGCCTGTCCCAGAGCACCCTGCGTGCTGGCACCCTGATGCCCAAGCTGCCCGTAGTGTCCAGCGGCGACCTGCGCCTGCTGCCACAGACCTTCACCGGCGTGCAGATCAACAGCAAGGAAATCAATAACCTCAGCGTTGACTTGGGCCGTCTGGGCCGTGTCAATCAACGCAACTCTACCGACAACCAACCCATTACCGCCACAGTGGCACAAGGCTCTGGCAAGGCCAAGAGCACACTGGCGCTGTCAGAGAACAACAAGTTCGACTTTGCCAGCCTGAGCTACACCTGGGGCGACACCGGCCTGAAAACCGGTTATCACTTTGGCAAACTGCACGACAACTACAAGCAGCATATTCTCAACGGTGTCTACACTCACCAGATCGCCGATGGCCAGGCGCTGACCGCTGACCTG
>CAZMLX010000176.1:0-4518 GCA_964567275.1 uncultured Thiopseudomonas sp.
TTGAGGCCGGCACATCTGGATTCCGCGACTTCGCTACGCTGCGCGCGGAATGACATGGGGGCTTGACTTGCCGATGTGAATTGATTCGCACGAATCTGTCGAAGCTTGCTTCGGTGCCGGTACGCCAGCTTGTGGAGCGTCGTTGCCGGTCAGGATGCAGGACGTCATGCGTTAATTGCCTTGCGCAGTGGGCGCCCTAACCTTGAAATCAGCGCTTTCGTCCCGATCTTGTCTGCATCTGGCGAGCCTTGATTGCTCTTTATCCGGTAGCAGTCGCTCGCTCCAATTTAAGATCTGAGGAGTAAGACATGCGTGTCGATCGTTTAACCAGCCAGCTACAATTGGCCTTATCCGATGCCCAGTCGGTTGCTCTGGGCCAGGACCACACTGCTATTGAACCCGTCCACCTGTTGCTGGCACTGATTGATCAGCAGGGTGGCGCCATTCGTCCACTGCTGATGCAGGTTGGTTTTGATGTTAATGCACTCAAGGCCGAATTGGTCCAGGCGCTGGCTGATTTGCCTAAAATCCAGAATCCAACCGGCGATATGAGCCTGTCCCAGGATCTGGCACGGCTGCTTAATCAGGCGGATCGTCTTTCCCAGCAAAAAAGTGATCAGTTTATTTCCAGCGAGCTGGTGTTGCTGGCGGCGATGGACGAGAACACCCGGGTTGGCAAGATTTTGCTGGCCCAGGGTGTGAGTCGCCAGGCACTGGAAAATGCCATCAACAACCTGCGTGGTGGTGCCAGTGTCGATGACCCGAATGCCGAGCAGTCACGCCAGGCGCTGGATAAGTATTGTATCGACCTGACGGAGCGGGCCGAGCAGGGCAAGCTGGACCCGGTGATTGGCCGTGATGACGAGATCCGCCGTACTGTGCAGGTGTTGCAGCGTCGTACCAAAAACAACCCGGTATTGATTGGCGAGCCGGGCGTGGGCAAAACCGCCATTGCCGAGGGGCTTGCACAACGCATCATCAATGGTGAAGTGCCGGACAACCTTAAAGGCAAGCGCCTGCTGTCGCTGGATATGGGTGCGCTGATTGCCGGGGCCAAATATCGGGGCGAGTTTGAGGAGCGGCTCAAGGCGCTGCTCAATGAGCTGGCCAAGCAGGAAGGGCAAATCATCCTGTTTATTGATGAGCTGCATACCATGGTGGGTGCCGGGAAGGGCGAAGGGGCCATGGATGCCGGCAACATGCTCAAACCGGCGCTGGCCCGTGGCGAACTGCACTGTGTAGGCGCCACCACGCTGGATGAATACCGCCAGTACATCGAAAAGGATGCTGCGCTGGAGCGCCGCTTTCAGAAGGTGCTGGTTGAAGAACCCAATGAAGAAGACACCATTGCCATTTTGCGTGGCCTGAAAGAGCGTTACGAAGTTCACCACGGCATTACTATTACTGACGGTGCCATTATTGCCGCCGCCAAGCTGAGCCACCGCTATATTACCGACCGCCAGTTGCCGGACAAGGCCATTGACCTGATCGACGAAGCAGCCAGCATGATTCGAATGGAAATTGACTCCAAGCCGGAGGCGCTGGACCGCCTGGATCGTCGTCTGATCCAGCTCAAAATCGAGCGTGAGGCTCTGAACAAGGAAGACGACGTCGACACTCGTAAGCGCCTGGAAAAGCTGGAAGAGGAAATCGGCAAACTGGAGCGTGAGTACGCTGACCTGGAAGAAATCTGGAAGTCCGAGAAAGCCGAAGTGCAGGGCTCGGCCCAGCTGCAACAGCAGATCGAGCAGGCCCGCCAGGAAATGGAACTGGCCCGGCGCAAGGGTGACCTTAATCGCATGGCCGAGCTGCAATATGGCGTCATTCCCGATCTGGAGCGCAGCCTGCAAATGGTTGACCAGCACAGCAAGACGGAAAACCAGCTGCTGCGCAACAAGGTGACCGACGAGGAAGTGGCTGATGTGGTATCCAAGTGGACCGGTATTCCGGTGTCCAAGATGCTGGAAGGCGAGCGTGACAAGCTGATCAAAATGGAGCAGCTGCTGCATACCCGTGTCATTGGCCAGGACGAAGCGGTGACGGCTGTCTCCAATGCCGTGCGTCGTTCGCGTGCGGGACTGGCTGACCCGGATCGTCCGGCCGGCTCCTTCCTGTTCCTGGGGCCGACTGGTGTCGGTAAAACCGAGCTGTGCAAGGCGTTGGCCGAATTCCTGTTTGATACCGAAGAAGCCATGATCCGTATCGATATGTCGGAATTTATGGAGAAACACTCGGTCGCCCGTTTGATTGGTGCACCGCCCGGCTATGTCGGTTACGAGGAAGGTGGCTATCTGACTGAAGCGGTGCGCCGCAAACCTTATTCGGTGGTGCTGATGGATGAGGTGGAGAAAGCCCACCCCGACGTCTTCAACGTGCTGCTGCAGGTGCTGGAAGATGGCCGTTTAACCGACAGTCACGGCCGTACCGTGGATTTTCGCAACACGGTGGTGGTGATGACGTCCAACCTGGGTTCGTCGCACATTCAGGAGTTGGTGGGCGATACCGAGGCCCAGCGGGCGGCGGTGATGGATGCGGTAGGCAGCCACTTCCGTCCTGAGTTCGTCAACCGGATTGACGAGCTGGTGATCTTCGAGCCACTGGCCAAAGAGCAGATTGCCGGTATTGCACAGATCCAGCTGGGCCGTTTGCGTCAACGACTGGCCGAGCGTGGCCTGAGTCTGGTGCTGACCGACGAAGCGATGGAGAAGCTGATCGATGTGGGTTACGACCCGGTGTATGGTGCACGGCCGCTTAAGCGTGCCATCCAGCGCTGGGTTGAAAACCCGCTGGCCCAGCAGATTCTGTCTGGCCAGTTTGGCGAGGGTACACAGATTGCCGCCCGGGTAGCCGATGGCGAAATTGTGTTTGCCTGAGCGGGCTGCTGATATGAAAAACCACCGGCATGCCGGTGGTTTTTTGTTGGAGATCGAAGATTATCGGGCCCTGTACGGCGGATAGTCGGTATAGCCTTGTTGGTCGCCGCCGTAAAAAGTGTCGGGGTTGGGCGTTGTGAGCGGCCAGTCGTTTTGCAGTCGTTCGACCAGATCGGGGTTGGCAATAAAGGGACGACCAAAAGCAGTGAGATCGGCCAGACCGCTGCGAATGTCCTGTTCGGCTTCTGCTTTGTTATACAGGCCGGCCAGAATCAGTGTTCCTGGATAGATGCTGCGGAATTTTTCAAGAAATGCTCTGCCCTGTTCAGTGGCCAGCAAGGCATCCCTGTTGCTGATGTGCACGTAAGCCAGCTGCCTTTGTGCCAGCTGTGCCCCGAGTTCCAGCCAGGTTTGCTCTTCACCGTCAAAGGCGTGCATATCAAAAATGCGGCTGAACGGTGAAATGCGAATGCCAGTCCGCTGATTGCCAATTTCAGCGCAGACGGCATCCACCACCTCCAGCGCAAAGCGTATCCGGTTTTCAATGGCTGCTCCGCCGTACCGGTCGCTGCGATCATTGAGGCCGCCATTGATGAACTGCTCCAGCAGGTAGCCGTTGGCACCGTGGATTTCAACACCATCAAAACCGGCCCGGATGGCGTTGGCGGCTGCTTTGACAAAGTCCTGCACAATGCCGCCGATCTCTTCGGTTCGCAGGGCACGGGGCTGGCTGGCTTGCAGGCGTTCCGGCTGGCCATGGCTGTTGTAGGCGAATGAGGTGGTATCGCTGGCGGTTTTGCTGGTGGAACTGACCGGCGAGGAGCCGTCTTCATGCAGGCTGACATGGGAGACCCGGCCCACATGCCACAGTTGTATAAAAATCGCACCACCGGCCTCGTGAACGGCCTGTGTTACCGGCTGCCAGCCTTCGACCTGGTCATCGCCATGGATGCCGGGCGTATACAGATAGCCGACGCCCTGGCGGGAAATTTGTGAACCTTCGGTGATGATCAGGCCGGCGCCGGCCCGTTGCTGGTAATACAGCCGGGTGTGCTGATCGGCCACCGTATTGATGGCCCGGGAGCGGGTCATGGGCGCCATCACAATGCGGTTGGCCAATGGCAGGCCGGACAGGTTGTAGCCGGAAAACAGGTTGCTCATGGTATGGACACTCGTGTGTTGTCGCCCGACCGGCTGCTTTGGGTCGTACGACCAGGGATGTAGGGGTGCTTGCTACCTTGGCGGCGGCCCGTAGTGCTGCGACCGTAGTGCCAACAAAGCATCTATCTGTTACTGCCAAAACCCCATACCTGTCAAGGGCTGTGACTTTAATAATCTCCACGACACGGCTGAGGGGTCAGTCGTCAATTCACTGTGGAGTGTGACCTATGAACAATAACAAATTTGCCAAACCTCTTTTTCTGCCGCTGGCACTCGCTGCTGCGGTTGGTATGGCCAGCCAGACCGCTTCTGCTGCCATTACCCTGTACGACCAGGATGACACCACGTTTTCTGTTGATGGTTACTTCAATACTTTCTATGTCAACACCAAGGTCAAATATAAAGATCCTGCCAAAAAGGATCAGCTTGACCGCCGTCAGAGCCGGGTCAAGATGGGCTTTCTGCCCAACTACATTGGTTTCAA
>CAZMLX010000177.1:0-4476 GCA_964567275.1 uncultured Thiopseudomonas sp.
GTAACGGTGAGGGTGGGGGCCGGGCTGTAACGGTGAGGGCGGGGCCGCTTCGGCCTGCTGGCGGCGGTTAATACCGCCAGAACGCCGGGGTAAACAGGATCAGCAGCGAGAATACTTCCAGCCGGCCCAGCACCATGGCGAAGCTGAGGATGAGTTTGGCGGTTTCGGGCAGGGTGCCGTAGTGGAAGGTGGCGTCGCCCAGTGCCGGGCCGAGGTTGTTCATGCAGGAGGCCAGGGCGGAGAAGGCGGTGAGCGGGTCGAGGTTGCAGGCCAGCAGGGCCAGCATCAGCAGGAAGAAGGTGCCGAGGTAGACGGCGCTGAAGCCCCATACCGCTTCGATGACCCGGTCGGGTACTTTGCGTTTGCCGAGCTTGACGGTAAACACGCCGCTGGGGTGCAGCAGGCGCTGGATTTCGCGCTGGCCCTGGCGCAGCAGCAGCATCACTCGCATTACTTTCATGCCGCCACCGGTGGAGCCGGCGCAGGCGCCGACAAAGGCGGTATACAGCAGCAAGTACGGCAGAAAGCTGGGCCAGCTGCTGAAGTCGGTGACGCTGAAACCGGTGGTGGTGGCGATGGTGACCACCTGAAACAGTGCGTGGCGCAGGGCCATGTCCGGGTGCTGGTAGTGCTGGTACAGCATCAGCACGACGAAGGTCAGCAAGACGGTGCTGCCGAGCAATTTAAGGTAGAAGCGGCATTCGGCGTCGTGCCAGTAGGCTTTGAGCGAGCGGTTGTGCAGGGCCATGAAGTGCAGCGAGAAGTTCATGCCGGACAGCACCATAAAGAACACGGCAATCAGTTCGATGCCGGCGCTGTTGAAGTGGCCGATGCTGGCGTCGTGGGTGGAAAAGCCGCCAATGGCGATGGTGGCAAAGCTGTGGCCGATGGCGTCGAAGCCGTCCATGCCGGCCAGCCAGTAGGCCAGTGCGCACAGGACGGTCAGGCCGCAATAGATCAGCCACAGGGTTTTGGCGGTGTCGGCGATGCGGGGTGACAGTTTGTTATCCTTGATGGGGCCGGGCATTTCGCTGCGGTACAGCTGCATGCCGCCCACGCCCAGCATCGGCATGATGGCGACGGCCAGTACCACAATGCCCATGCCGCCCAGCCATTGCAGTTGCTGGCGGTAATAGAGGATGGCACGGGGCAGGCTGTCCAGCCCGGTGAGCACGGTAGCGCCAGTGGTGCTGAGGCCGGAAAAGGACTCGAACAGCGAGTCGGCCAGGCCCATGTCCGGTACCGGCGACAAGTAAAACGGCATGGCCCCGAAACAGGCCAGCACAATCCAGAACAGGGCGGTTATCAGATAGCCGTCGCGCACCCGCAATTCTTCACGCCGCTTGCGCACCGGCAGCCAGATGCCCAGCCCGGTCAGCAGGGTAATGCCCAGCGCCAGCGCAAAGCTGCGGGTGGCGTCACTGCCGTCGTACAGCGACAGCAACAGCGGCGGCACATGGGTAAAGCTGAACAGCATCAGCAATATGCCCAGGATGCGGGCAATGGCGGCAAAGTGCATGGGTGTGGCTCAGGGAATTGGGTGGGGGTATTAAAGCAGAGTATTGAATGGGGTGCTAAAAAAGACTGGGCTTGAATTGTGTTTTAGTAACAAATTTGTTATTTTTGCGTCATGACATATACCATTACCTACTACAGCGAAAAAGTGCAGGCAGCCGTGCTGGAGCTGCCGGCCGGACTGCGGGCCGATATTTTGCCCAGACCGACAGAATGGAGCTGCATGGTCCCAACCTTGGTGAGCCACACAGCAAGTCGTTTGGTGATGGTTTACTGGAGTTGCGCTTGAAGTCTGCGGAAGGCATTGCCAGGGTTTTTATTGCACCCTGGTTCAAAAACGGATTGTGATGCTGCACTGCTTTATCAAGAAAACGGATAAAACACCGGCTCGTGACAGACAGCTGGCCGAAGCACGCATGAAAGAGGTAAAAAATAATGCTTACACACGCTGAACTCAAAGCCAGAGCACTGGCAGATCCCGAGGCTCGGGCTGAATACGAGCGGCTGAACCGGGAAGAGTATGCCTTGCTGGATGAAATGCTGGCTGCCCGCAGAGAGGCCGGCCTGACCCAGGCACAGATTGCCGAGCGTATGGGCACCAAGGCTCCGGCAGTAACTCGGCTGGAAAATGCACTGGCGTCGGGCAGGCACTCCCCGAGTCTGGATACCTTGCGTAAATATGCTGCTGCCGTAGGCAAAACATTGGAAATCCGGCTGGTTTGACTACAGCATGGGCGTCTGTTGGTAACCGCCTTACCCCGGTTTACGTGCCAGCAAGGTGGCGAACTGCAGTTGGGCGCCGCTGTGCATGGTGCCGAGGTCTTCGTTGTATTTGAGCAGTTCCCAGCCGGCATAGGCGGCGCTGAGCTGGCCTTCGTCGAAGGTAAATGGAAACGGCATCAGGCAGGGATGGGCGGCGGTGCTCATGGCGCAGACAATCAGGTTGTAGCCGCCCGGCAGGGTGCGGGCCTGCATGTCGGCAATCACGGCCGGTACCTGCGCCGGGTCGAGAAACATCAGGGTGACGGTGCAGGCGATAAAACCGTAGTCGTCATCCAGGCTGGCACGGTTGAGGTCGTACTGCTCGGGGGTGATGTTGGTGATGCCTTCCTGTTCGATGATGGATTGCAGCATGCCCAGTGCGTTGGGGTTGGTATCGACGGCGGTAACTTCAAAACCCAGCTGGCTCAGGTAGAGCGCATTGCGGCCGCTGCCGCAGCCCATATCGAGGGCGTTGCAGGGAGCGATGGTTTGGCAGGCGTTGACCACTTCACTGTGGGGCGGGTTCATGCCGTAGCGGCTGTTGAGGTCGGTCATGGGTATTCCTCGGGGCGGATGGCGATGACGCATTGTATCGCCCCGCCAACCGCTTTTGCTGACCGCTACTGGCAGGCTTGATTGTGGTCATCAGCCGACCATCCTTTCGTCATCACCCGACTTGATCGGGTGATCTCCCCCAGACAGACGCAGGGGTTGGGAGATTACCCGGTCAAGCCGGGTAATGACGAGGAGTGTCAAGCCGGGTCTGGGCGGGGCAGGTCAAGCCGGGCCATGGCGGGGAAATGCCAGGTCGGCTCCTAGAAAAAACTCAACCCTACCTGGAACAGCCGCTCGACATCGGGGATGTGTTTTTTGTCCACCACAAACAGGATGACGTGGTCGCCGCTGCTGATTTGAGTGTCTTTCTCGGCCATGATCACTTCGTCATTGCGGATGATGGCGCCGATGGCGGCGCCGGGCGGCAGGCGGATGTCGCGGATTTTGCGGCCCACCACCTTGCTGGATTTTTCGTCGCCATGGGCGATGGCCTCGATGGCCTCGGCGGCGCCACGGCGCAGGGAGTGCACGCTGACCACGTCGCCCTTGCGCACATGGGCCAGCAGCACGCTGAGGGTGGCCAGTTGCGGGCTGATGGCAATGTCGATGGCACCGCCCTGCATCAGGTCGACATAGGCCGGGTTGTTGATGATGGCCATTACCTTGCGCACGCCGATGCGCTTGGCCAGCAGGCTGGACATGATGTTGGCGTCGTCGTCGTTGGTGACGGCGATAAACAGGTCGGCCTGGTCGATGTTTTCTTCCAGCAGCAGGTCCCGGTCGGAGGCGCTGCCGTGCAGGACCACGCTGCTGTCCAGATGGTCGGACAGGTGGCGGCAGCGGGCGGCGTCCAGCTCGATAATCTTGACCTGGCAGCGGCTTTCGATGGCTTCGGCCAGCCGTTCGCCGACATGGCCACCGCCGGCAATCACCACCTTGCGATAACCGTCTTCCGGGCGTTGCAGCTCGTTCATCATGGCGCGGATCTGGTGTCGGGCGGCGATAAAGAACACCTCGTCGTCCACCTCGATCACGGTGCCGCCGACCAGCTTGAGCGGGTGGTCACGGCGGAAAATGGCCGCCACCCGCACATCGGCATTGGGCAGGTGGTTGCGCAGTTCACGCAGTTGATGGCCGACCAGCATGCCGCCATGGCGGGCACGTACACACACCAGCTGCGCCTTGCCGTCGGCAAAGTCCATCACCTGCAGGGTGCCGGGGTTTTCCACCAGCCGCTTGATGTGGTGGGTGACTACCTGCTCGGGGCTGATGCAGACATCAATCGGCAATGCGTCCGGGCTGAACAGCTCGTGACGCAGCAGGTACTGGGTGGAGCGCACCCGGGCAATCTTGGTGGGCGTGCGGAACAACGTATGCGCCACCTGGCAGGCGATCATGTTGATTTCGTCACTGTTGGTGACCGCCACCAGCAGTTCGGCATCTTCGGCATTGGCCTGGCGCAGCACGGACGGAAACGAGGCCGGGCCGGCCACGGTACGGATGTCCAGCCGCTCGCCCAGCTCGCGCAAACGCTCGGTATCGGTATCCACCACGGTAATGTTGTTGGCTTCACTGGCCAGTTGCTCGGCCAGATTGCCGCCCACCTGGCCCGCCCCGAGGATAAGGATGTTCATGCCTGCCTGC
>CAZMLX010000178.1:0-4461 GCA_964567275.1 uncultured Thiopseudomonas sp.
CGACATTAATGAAGCGTTCGAGCTGATGCATGCCGGCAAGTCGATTCGTTCGGTGGTGCATTTTTCTTAAGTGGTTTTTTGTGCTTTGGTGCCTGGGGCCGGGAATGGCTGGCATAACGCTACGCTGCCCGTCCCGAAGCAAGCTTCGGCCCGGTTGCTGAGGCGTTCGCCAGCCACTCCCGGCTCAATACAGCTTGTGCGGGCGGAGAGATTTGGCCCGGCTTTGCCGGGCTGCTATCACGGTGAGTGCCTTTGTTTTGGTGCTGGGTGTTGAGGCCGCAGGTGCGAATTTATTCGCACATGAGCTCTGCAAATGGGCTGTTTTGCACAACCAAGATCCCGCACTAAGCAAGAAGCAAACAACACCCCGTCATTCTCGTTTTGCGCAGCATGACTAAAGAAAATAAAGACAGTTAACAAGGAGACTCTATTAATGGAGCGTATCGAACGTCACGCCTGTTTTGGTGGCTGGCAAGAAGTCTGGCAGCATGCATCGACCAGCCTTGGCTGCACGGTCAACTTTGCGGTTTACCTGCCGCCAGCAGCGGCGGAGAAGAAATGCCCGGTGTTGTACTGGCTGTCCGGTTTGACCTGCAATGAGCAAAACTTTATTACCAAGGCCGGTGCCCAACAGTTTGCCGCACAACATGGCTTGATTCTGGTAGCACCCGATACCAGCCCCCGGGGTGAAACGGTTGCCAACGATGACGCCTACGATCTGGGGCAGGGTGCCGGTTTTTATGTCAACGCTACCCGGCAGCCCTGGGTAAAGCATTACCGCATGTATGACTACATCAGGGACGAGCTGCCAGCGCTGGTTGAACAGCATTTTCCGGTCACTGCTGCCCGTGGCATTAGCGGTCATTCCATGGGGGGGCACGGCGCCTTGACCCTTGCGTTGAAAAATCCCGGCCGCTACCGCAGTGTGTCGGCGTTTTCGCCCATCGTAGCGCCCAGCCAGGTGCCCTGGGGTGAGAAAGCCTTTACCGCTTATCTGGGTGAGGATCGCAGCCAATGGCTGGAGCACGACACCGTTCACTTGCTAAGTCAGGCGCAGGAAAAACTGCCGCTGCTGGTTGATCAGGGACAGGATGACAGTTTTCTGGCCGAGCAGTTGCGCACCGGGCTGCTGGAGCAGGCCTGCCAGCAAAATGGTCACCCGGCCACCATCCGTTACCAGCCTGGCTACGACCATAGCTACTACTTCATTGCTTCATTTATTGGCGAACATATCGCCCACCATGCCAAAGCGTTGAATGCTTAAATAAAGAGGGCAGGTAATTACCTGCCCTCTTTGTGTCGTGTCTCTGTATTGATCAGCCCAGGCCGTTAACCTGCAGCACGTGCTGAACGTCTTTATCAGACCGCATGCGGGCTGTGTGAGCGGCCAGGTTGGTCAGATCGCTGATATCCAGCTTGACATAAGCCGCCCACAAGGTGGTAACGAACAGATAGGCATCGGCCACGCTGCGCTGGCCGGTCAGGTAGTCACGGCCGGCCAGATGAGCATCAATGCGTTCATAGTAGGCGCGGATACGCTGGCTGGCATTGGCCTGGGTTTGCTTGATCACTGCTTCGTCGCCCAGGTAGGCGGTGGAGCCGAAAAACGGCGGGTAGGCAGGATGGAGATCGGAGTTGATCAGGCATAGCCAGTTATTGGTCAGGGCACGCTCTTGTGCGGTCTGGCCGGCCAGATTGGCGTCCGGGAACCGGTCCGCCAGGTAGTTGAGAATGGCCACGTTCTGGGTCAGGGTCAGATCGCCATCCACCAGAATGGGAACTTTGCCGTTGGGATTGAGCGCCTTGATGGCATCGCTGGCCAGGTCTTCGCGCTGGATCAGTTGTACGTCATAGGGTTGTCCGCTCCATTGCAATACAATGTGGCAAGCCATGGCGCAAGAAACGGGAAAACTGTAAAGCTTCATTGGGATGCGTCCTGTTGTAATTGTTGAATGCCTGTCGGGCAGGCAGGATGATTCTGGCATGAATCTGCTGCCGGCCGCCATCCTCTGCGACCGGGTTGGCATTTTTTAATGTTTTGTAGAATAATGACCAACTTGTCATGCCTGCCTTGGGGCAGGGACGTTCCAAATATTCTTGAAGGAAGCAACCCATGGAAAACCAGCCCGTAGAAATTCCACCCGTTACCGAGGCCACTGCCGCACCCAGCCAGGACTCCAAAAACATGGCAATGCTGAACTGGATCGGCACCCTGCTGTTTGGTTTCATCCCTTGCCTGATTCTGTATCTGGTCAAGAAAGATGACGCCTATGTTCAGGATCAGTCCAAAGAAGCCCTGAACTGGTCGATTACCGCCATTATCGGCTACGTTGCTGGCGCCATTCTCAGCATTATTGTCATTGGCATCTTCCTGATGCTGGCCGTTGGCATCTGCCAGCTGGTATTCACCATCATGGGCGCTGTTGCTGCCTCCAGCGGCAAGCCGTTCCGTGTGCCTTTTGCCATTCGCTTGATCAAATAAGCACCGGTATCGCCTGAAAAAACCGCTTTCGAGCGGTTTTTTTGTGCCTTTGAAAAGTTGGGCATGCTTTTTGCTTTTAATCTGGCACAGCAAGGCAGGGGTCAAAAAAATGCCAACTCCGGCCGCCAGAATCAGAGGTACAGGTCATGCGCCTACAACACAACTCACCCGGTCAGAACACCTACACCGACCTTAACCGGCTTAACCGGCTCAAGGTGGGCGAGGACCGTGACAGCGAAGCCAACCTGAAACAGGTGGCCCGGGAGTTTGAGTCCCTGTTTATCAGCGAAATGATGAAAGCCATGCGCTCGGCCAACGATGTGCTGGCCGATGACCTGTTCAACAGCAACGAAAGCAAAACTTACCGTGACATGTACGATCAGCAAATGGCAGTCACCCTGTCCGAAGGCAAGGGCATGGGCATGGCCGACGTATTGGTACGCCAGATGAGCACCATACAACAGGCCAAAGTACGGCCCAATCCTTTTGCTGACAAACAGGTTGAGCTGGCACCTGCCGCCAGGGGCAAAGCCGCTCCGGCAGAACGGGCTGAACAGTCATCCGCTGTTACCGTCGAGACTGACGCCGCAACCCGTGTGGGCGAGCAGGCGGGACGCAATTTTGTACACGTTGCCGATACTGCGGGTATCCAGTTCCGTCGTTTTACCGGCATTACCCCGGTCCATCTGAGCGCCAAAGTACGGGCTGCCGCTGAAAGCGCCGCTGCGCCAGCCGCCAGTGCGGCCAAGAGCGCAGCGGTTCCGGTCAAGGCCGCCATCCAGAACTACAGCACCGTCAAAAATGCTGTTAACCAGGGTGTGCAGGTGGCCAAGAATACGGTACGGGATGTATTCCACAGCCCGGCCGAATTTATTGAAACCATGCTGCCCATGGCAGAACAGGCTGCACAACGGCTTGGCGTTGATCCCAAATACCTGGTGGCCCAGGCGGCTCTGGAAACCGGCTGGGGCAAGCACATGCAACGCAGCAGTGATGGCCAGAGCTCGCACAACCTGTTTGGCATCAAGTCGCACGGCTGGAAAGGCCGCTCCGCCACTGCCAACACCACTGAAGTCATCAACGGAAAGGAAGTGCGCATCAAGGACTCATTTCGCCAGTACGACTCCTTTGCCCACAGTTTTAACGATTATGTTGATTTTTTGCAGCGCAATCCCCGTTATCAAAAAGCACTGCAAGCAGCCGGCAACCCCGAAAACTATGTGCGTGAGCTACAACGTGCCGGCTACGCCACCGACCCCAACTATGCCGCCAAAATCAGCAGCATAGCCCGAAGAATCGCACAACAACCTGCAATGCCGGCCCAGGTGGCCAGCATTAGCGAACGTACCTGAGGTGAACCATGGCTGACTTACTGAACATTGGCTTGTCTGGCCTGAGCGCCGCCAAAACCAACCTGTCGGTAGTGGGACACAACATTACCAACGTCAACACGCCCGGCTATAGCCGCCAGGACACCGTACAGGTCACCCGCACCCCGCAATACAGCGGTGCCGGCTATATCGGTTCCGGCACCAGCCTGGTCGATATTCGCCGCAGCTATAACGAGTTTTTGACGACCCAGCTGCGTTCCAGCACGGCGCTCAACAGCGACGTCAAAGCCTATAAAAGCCAGATTGATCAGCTCGACTCGTTGCTGGCAGGTACCACCACCGGCATTACTCCGGCGCTGAAAACTTTTTTCTCCGCCATGCAAACCGCCGCCGAAGACCCGGCCAACATGCCGGCGCGCCAGCTGGTGCTGGCCGAAAGCGAGGGGCTGGCCCGCCGCTTCAATACCATTTACGAGAACATCAACTCGCAAAACGAATTCATCAACAAGCAGATGGTCGTTGTCGGCGACCAGATCAATCGTCTGGCCAAATCCATTGGTGCCTACAATGATGCCATCGCCAAGGTGGGTTCCGGCGGCCATCCACCCAACGATCTGCTGGATGCCCGTGACGAAGCGATCCGCGAGC
>CAZMLX010000179.1:0-4434 GCA_964567275.1 uncultured Thiopseudomonas sp.
GAGAATGGCCAGCCGTCAATTCATTAACTGTGTTGCACTTGGATTTAGAATCCGCTCAGTCTCGAAACAAGGCATATTTACGGTTGATAGTCTTCGAACTCCCATTGAAAGACACGAGCAAGTTTTTCTGCTATTTCCATCCAGTCATCGCCTTCACACTGATCAATATAATCAGTAACAATCTTTTTAATTTCATTAAAATTATATTTACGTACCAAAAGCATATGCCGCATTAACTCCGGCACCCAATGATTTTTGCAAAGCCATTCCGGGGTACAGACATGAACCCGGTAATCATGCCCCCCACTTTCCTCTTCTGGGCCAATACGAAGAAATATCCACAAACCAAAAACACTTTCTTCTTCAGGCTGATAGCTTTCCAAATCAATATCAGCAGAATCAATCCCCATAACTTTTAATTGACCTTTCATCGGGCTATCTCCAAATGACCATTGCTTACTAAGCTTCCATTACTATGAAGTTCAAAGTTGGCTTGTACTCCAGATTTGGAATGCTTTCCTAGTGCCTGAGGCTTTTCTGCAGGAAAACGATAAACACGGGTTCCATCCGCACTGATCCATCCTGTTCCATTCTTCATTAATCTAGCACCATCACCAACCCAAATCCTTCCTAATCGATCCGCTTCGGCGGCCGTTCCACCACCTATAGAAAAATTAGGATTAGCTGTGCCACTGCCTTTCACAGCTTCGGCCAATCTGTGGTCTTGAGCGGCAATATTTGATAAATTCTGTTTTGTAAGCTGGTCTTTAAGTTTCGGATAAGTCGCTATATTTTCCGCACTAGACGAAGCACTTCCTTTCGCACCACTAGTTACCCCAGTCCCACCCTGCCCCTCTACACTCACCTCCCGCTTCGGCTTGGTGACTGAGGCTTTTTTACCGGGCAGTCCACCTGTTACCACGCTGGCCAGCAGGCCGCCGCCTCCGGTCAGCCAGCGGTCGTCTTCGTAAGTTTCAGGCTCCAGCTTGGTGTCTTCAATACCTTCTGCAATCATTTGCCCTGCGGCATCTTGCAGACCGGCAAGGTAAGCATTCACCTCCGCACCCAGTTCCGTGCCGGATAAAACTTCCATCACCACCAGCTGCATCAGGCCCTTCGGCCCATGCGCCGCCGACAGTATGACACCCACGGCGCGGGCCTTGTCAGGGTTGTCGTCTATGTACACCTGAATTTCGGCCGAGTTATGCAGTACCTTCTGCAACATGCTGCGTTCTTGCGGAGTAACCTCCAGGGTTGGCAAGACGAGCACTGTTGCGTCCGGCTGCAGCGGGCTGACAGCGCCGGCTGTTGGGGCGTGTTCCGAGTCATCCGCCCGTGCTTGACCCGTCTCGCCCAACGGCTCCTTACGCAGCCTGTCCAGCGCCGTCAGGGGTGCCAGTACCTGTTGCCGGAATGCCTCGCTGGTGATCAGGGCTTTGGCATCCTCCAGTCCCATGCCATCCAGCAACAAGGCTTCCAGTGCCTGTTCGGCCAGCCGTTCGCTGATGAACGCATCATTGGCTAACTGGCGACCCAGTGCCCGTTCGATGCGGTTGTAGCCAACATTGGCACCGATGCTCAGCTGGTCAACGTTGGCAATCAGTTTTTCATCATACCGGGACAGTTCTTCGCCCCAGTTCTGGACGGTTTCAACCGGATTACTGACTGCCTCCAGCGAGGAACTGCTGACATAGAGCCCGGTATTGCTCTGTTTGTCTCGGGTAATCTCGTAGGCTGTATCGGTATCCCGGTTTAAGCCCTGAGTGGAGTCCTGGCCCGTTTTGGCATCGTTGCGGACAATGATCTCGCCTTCGCCCACCGTGGCACGAACACTCTGCTCACGCTCTTTTTCTCTGTAATAACCGCTGATGTTCCACTGGTTGGAGCCGTCCTTGTTGTGCTGGCTGCTGTCCACTACGCCCTGGGCGGCGGCATTGCCATCGTTGAGCTGACCGCTGCCATAGGCACTGCCACCACCCCAACCGTAGGTGCCGCCGGCATTGATGTACCAGGAGCGTTCACGGTCGTGGCCTTCAAGGTCACTAAAACCCAGCGTATCGGTGTCCAGCTTCAGGTTGCCGGTTTTCGACGCCAGAAGTGCGCCATCCAGTTGGGTATGGTTTTCTGTGCGGATATCCAGCTCGTCACGGGCAACGATGCCGGTCTGGCTGTCCACCCAGCTGGTGGAGCCGGTGGTTTTGCCCACACCCACCGAACCACTGACACTGCCGCTGCCATATCCAATACTGGCCGTTACGCTGACATCACGCTCCTTGCCGCTGACCGTGCCGGTGTCGGCTAGCGAAGCAACCCGCAGGTCACGGCCCACACGTCCAATGACCTGCTCACCTTCGAGCTGGGCACCGGCAATGGTGGTGTCGCGACCACTGTTAAACGCCAGCCGGTTGCCCGCATACAGGTAGGCTTGCTGCTGGCTTTGGCTTTTACGGTCCAGACGGCCTTTGCCAGTATCCAAGCTGGCATACAGGGATAGGACGCCCTGCCCGCCCAGCGCCACACCCACTTCGCCTCCACCACTCGTGCGGCGGGTTTGATGGCTGGCTTCAGTGGCTGCGGCCAGAATGGTCAGGTCGTTGCCGGCATTCAGCCCAAGATTTCGGTCGGCCTGAATCTGACTACCGATCAGGGTCAGATCGTTATCGGCAGCCAGCTGTACGTCACGCCCGGCATGCAGACGGGTTGGCAGGCTGCTGTCTTGCCAGCCTTTTTCGCTTGCAGTGCCATGGCTGCCGCCAATACCGGCACGGGCACTGTTGGCGCTGGTACTGCTGTTGATGCCGGTTTGATTGTAGGTTTGCCCGGCATTGTACTGCTGTTCGCCATGAGCCACATCCAGCAGGATGTCCTGCGCTTTGAGGTTGATATTGCGCTGGCTCTGGAGGTTTGCCCCGTGTGCGACGAGTGTTTCACCGGCTCGCAGGTTGATGTCGCCACCGGCCATCAGGCTGGTTTCCCGCGGGCTCAGTTGCTGTCGGGACTCTGTGGTTTGGTGACGGGTACTGCCGAGATGCCCGGTCATGGTCGGCCCGGCAACAAACTGGTTCACCGAATCTACCGCCTGAAGTACTCCGGCTGCTTGACTGAAGGCGTTGTCGCCCTTGCCCAGCGCCTTGAGTGTATCCAGCGTGTTACCTGCATTGTGGCTAATATTGACCGTCAGGCCGATGCGCTGGCGAATGCTTTCCTGTTGTTGTAACCGCCGTTCACTGGCTGCATCCAGCAGGATCGTGCGTACTGCATCCAGATTGAGGTCCTGGCCTGCGGCCAGATCAGCGCCGCTCACCCGGATGTCCTGACCAGCCCGGATGTTGACATCCTGCCCGCCATCCAGCTGGCTGGCGGCGACCGTTTGTGATGTATCCCACTGTTTGTCGATACGGATGTCATTGCCGGCAAAGGCCGTCACACCATTACGGTCGCTGCCCAGCGCAAGGCCTGTTCGCCGCTGGCGTTGCCACTGACTGTCGGACTGCCAGTTTTGAGCAGCGGTAATCTGTACATCTCGCCCGGCATCCAGCAGCACTGACCCGCCGGCACTGACGCTACTGCCCACCAGATTGATGTCACGCTCGGCGTACAGGCTGGCATCTTCCTGCGCAACAACCTGGCTGCCCACGCTGGTACTGCTTTGTGCTGCCTGGCCGGCTTTTTTGGCCGCAGACACCGACAGCATGCCGGCAGACACGGACAGCCCTGTTTTACTGCGGTACTGTTCGCTCAGGCTGTATGCCTGATTATCGGCCGACAGCAGATTGATATCGCCCTGTTCATCCAGTAACCCGGCATGCAACTCAACATCCTGGCCGGCCTGCAGAATGCTGGCACGTACGCCGAGATCCTTGCCTGACACAATCACCAAATCATTGTCTGCAACCAGCGCGCCATGCACCTGGGTGGCCGTTGTCTTTAACTGGCTTGCGCCTGACCGGGACAGACCGAACAAACCGGAGCTGGTTTTTTTGCTGTAACGGCCCTGCTCTTCAATACCCGACAGCACTGCAACATCGCCCGTTGCACCCAGCACCAGATCATTGCCGGCTCTTAACTGGCTACCCACCAGGGTGACGTTGCGTCCGCCTTCCAGACTAACCGCCCCCTGTTCACTCAATGCAGTATTCACGGTCAGGTTGCGGCCTGCATCAATGACCGAGGCCACATTGCTACTCTGGTAGCTTTCCTGCTGCCTGCTTTTGCTGCGCCCAAAGGAACCGCTGCTTTTTTTGAAATAAAACGAAGCGTTTTCATCCTGGGCAGACACTATATGCATGTCCTGCCCGGCCCCCAGATGAATATCTCCTACTGCCTGGAGCCGACTGCCGATAACCGCAAGGTCATTGTTAGCCACAGTAACCAGACTGCCCCCGGATTTAACTTCAGTACCCTGCTGCTGCACCTGGTCACGCTGGCTGGCGT
>CAZMLX010000180.1:0-4421 GCA_964567275.1 uncultured Thiopseudomonas sp.
TGCTGATGCTTTGCTCCGGCCTCGCCCTGCCTGCGGGTACACCGTGCCGTTGGGGAGTGGCCCGGCTGCGCCGGGCTGCTGTCGCTATGGTTTGACCCGTCATCATGGTTTAACCCGTCATCACCCGACTTGATCGGGTGATCTCTCTCAGAACAGTACTAAACCGGCCCATGCCGTCATCCTGCACGCAGCGAAGCGGACTTGAAGAATCCATCCTCCGTCATTCTGCACGCAGCGAAGCGTAGTTGCAGAATCCATAGGGGTTTTTGGCTTTGGTGTGGCTGCTATCTGCTTTTCATGGCGCCTACCGCCAGGCCAAGCCAGCCGGTTAGTAAGGCTGCGCCGCCAATTGGGGTGATAAAGGCCAGTTTGGTGTTGCCGGTGATCGCCATCAGGTAGAGCGAGCCGCAGAACAGCAGCATACCCAGCAGCCAGCCGAAGGCGGCGAGGCTGAACCAGCGGTTTTTTTCCAGCACGGTGGTAACCAGTGCCAGCAATGCCAGCGTGTGCCAGAGCTGGTAGCTGGTGGCGAGCTGGAGCCATTGCTGTGCACGTTCGTCCAGATGGGGCTTGAGGCCATGGGCCGCAAAGGCACCCAGGGCAACGGCCAAAAAACCGCTGATGGCGGTAATAAGCAGCCAGTTGGTTTGTTTTTTCGTCATGTTGAGCCCTTATGGATGAATTGGTTTTAATGTCTTTGAGGCGTTTTTAGCAGCTATTTGGCGGATTATTGAGGCGTTTTGTGGCGCCACCGATGATTCTGCAAGCAGGGCGACAGCAGTCCGGCGCAGCCGGACTAAAAACTCCCCACCTGCACAAGGTTATCTGAGGCGATGGGGCGTTGTGCAAAGCATTTGGCGCCTGTGTCGAAGCTGGCTTCGGCGCGGGTGCGTCGCTTTGCATAACACCCCATCGCTTCCCGCAAACCCGTCGTGCAAAAACTACCCTCGATGTTCCCGCAAAATCTTCAATCGTTCTGCGCTCATGGCCTTGCCCAAGGCAGCTCCTTGTATGCCTTGCTCCAGGAAGGGGGCTGCCTCGACCTCTGTTATCAATTTGGCTGCGCTGCGCAGGTAGACCGCCTGGGGGTAGTCGCGATCTTCAAACCCGAGCCGTCCACGGGCATCCATTTCGCAGGCGTTTACGAAATCTTCCAGTCGCTGTGGCCGGCGCAGGCAGTCCATGCGCATCAGCAGTTTGAGCAGGGTGGCCGGGCGCAGCTCCATGGCGGTGTGGCACTGCAAGTGGTATTCGCCCACCAGCAGCGCCAGTTCGGCGATGTCCCGTGGTACCCGCAGGCGCTGATTGACGGCCTGTATCAACGGCACGCCACGATGCTCGTGGCCGATATGCCGGGGCAGGATGTCGGCAGGGGTAATGCCCTTGCCCAGATCGTGCAGCAGGCAAGCCCAGCGCACGCCGAGGTTATGGTTAAAGCGGGCGCATTGTTGCAGCACCATCAGGACGTGTGCGCCACTGTCGATTTCCGGGTGGTATTCGGCCCGCTGCGGTACGCCAAACAGGGCGTCCAGCTCCGGCATCAGTACCGCCAGGGCGCCGGTTTCGTGCAGGGTGCGGATGAACACCTCGGGAGCCGGTTCCATCAGCGCCCGGGCAAACTCTTGCCAGACCCGCTCGGCAGTGAGGTGTGCCAGTTCGCCGGAGCTGGCCAGCTGACGCATCAGCTGCAGGGTGTCCTCGGCAATGCGAAAGCCCAGCGCTGCGTAGCGGGCGGCAAAGCGGGCAACACGCAAAACACGCAGGGGATCTTCGGCGAATGCCGGCGATACGTGACGCAACAGGCGGGCTTCCAGATCACGCTGGCCGCCGTGGGGGTCAATAATTTGGCCGTCGTCAGTCATGGCCATGGCGTTGATGGTCAGGTCGCGGCGCAGCAGGTCGTCTTCCAGGGTAACGCCCGGTTCGGCATAAAAGGTAAAGCCGCCATAGCCGTGACCGCTTTTGCGCTCGGTGCGGGCCAGGGCGTATTCCGCTCCGCTGTCAGGGTGCAGAAAAACCGGGAAGTCACCGCCCACCGGCTTGTAGCCCTGCGCCAGCATCTGCTCTGGCGTTGCACCTGTTACTACATAATCAATATCTTGCACGGGCTGGCCCAGCAGCTGGTCGCGGACGGCACCGCCCACCCTGTAAATTTGCATGGTTGCTACACATTATCGTCAAACGGGTTTGCATGATGACAGCCGGCGCAGGAAAAAGTAAGGTAACCATCTTGGCCTGACCTTGAAATGGGCATTTTTGCCCCCATGTGTTACAGGTCGCATGCTGAGGGTGCAGGGTAGACCAGGATTGCCAAAAGCTATTGATATGATTTTATCAATCAATTATGACTAACGATGCCGACTGCCTATCATGTGCTCCATACAGTTCTTAACCCCCATGAGGAGTGAAACCGATGGCTTACATCAACAGCGAAGTTAAACCTTTTAAAGCAACCGCTTACCACAATGGCAAGTTCATCGACGTAACCGAGGCCGACCTGAAAGGCAAATGGTCCGTCGTGTTCTTCTACCCGGCCGACTTCACCTTTGTTTGTCCAACCGAGCTGGGCGACCTGGCTGACAACTACGCAGAATTCCAGAAGCTGGGCGTAGAGATCTACTCGGTCTCCACCGACACCCACTTCACCCACAAAGCCTGGCACGACAGCTCCCCCGAAATCGGCAAGCTGCAGTACCCAATGATCGGCGACCCTACCGGCCAGATCACCCGCAACTTCGACGTAATGATCGAAGAAGCTGGCCTGGCTGACCGTGGTACCTTCGTGATCGACCCACAGGGTGTGATCCAGATCGTTGAAATCAACGCCGGTGGTGTTGGTCGTGACGCCCAGGAGCTGCTGCGCAAGGTTAAAGCTGCCCAGTACGTTGCTGCCCACCCGGGTGAAGTGTGCCCTGCCAAGTGGAAAGAAGGCGACGCCACCCTGGCTCCTTCCCTGGACCTGGTTGGCAAGATCTAAGCGAAACTTCGCCTGGTCTTGAATGGCTTGCCGGTGGCGACCCCGCCGGCTGGCTACAGCGCCCGGGTTTATCGGTCCGGGCGTTTTTGTATCTGAATTTCGGCCTGTTGCACACCATTTACACGCTAAATGAATGCGCAACAGGCAACCCCAGAATTATTGCGGAGATGTGAATCATGTTGGACGCCAATTTAAAAGCTCAACTCCAGGCCTATCTGGAAAAGGTGACGCAGCCTTTTGAAATTGTTGCGTCCCTTGATAACAGCGCAAAATCCAGCGAGCTGAAAGGGCTGCTGGAAGAAATCGCCGGCCTGTGCAACAAAATCACCCTGAAGCTGGATGGCAAGGCCGCACGCACTCCGTCGTTCAGCCTGAACCGTATTGGCGAAAGCATGGGTGTGACCTTTGCCGGCATCCCGCTGGGCCACGAGTTCACCTCGCTGGTGCTGGCGCTGCTGCAGGTGGGCGGGCACCCGTCCAAGCTGGCGCAAGACATGATTGAACAGATCAAGAATCTGGACGGTCGTTACGAATTTGAAACCTACTACTCGCTGTCCTGCCAGAACTGCCCCGACGTGGTGCAGGCACTGAACCTGATGGCGGTGCTGAACCCCAATGTCCGCCACGTGGCCATTGACGGTGCGCTGTTCCAGGAGGAAGTGGAAAAACGCCAGGTCATGTCGGTGCCCATGGTATTCCTCAATGGCGAAACCTTCGGCCAGGGCCGCATGGGCGTTGAAGAGATCATGGCCAAGCTCGACACCGGCGCTGCCGATCGTGCCGCCGACAAGATGAACGAGCAGGCACCTTACGAAGTACTGGTGGTGGGCGGTGGCCCGGCCGGCTCTGCGGCTGCCATCTATGCGGCCCGTAAAGGCATCCGTACCGGTGTGGCTGCCGAGCGTTTTGGCGGTCAGGTGATGGATACCCTGTCCATCGAGAACTTTATCTCCGTGAAAGAAACCGAAGGCCCGAAACTGGCCCGCGCCATGGAAGAGCATGTGCGTGAATACGGCGTGGACATCATGAACCTGCAGCGTGCCAGCAAGCTGGTGCCGGCTGACAGCGAAGGTGGTCTGCACACCATCGAGTTCGAGTCCGGCGGCAAGCTGCAAGCCAAAACCGTTATTCTGGCCACCGGTGCCCGCTGGCGCGAAATGAACGTACCCGGCGAGCAGGAATACCGTACCCGTGGCGTGGCCTACTGCCCGCACTGTGACGGCCCGCTGTTCAAAGGCAAGCGCGTGGCAGTAATTGGTGGTGGTAACTCCGGCGTGGAAGCGGCCATTGATCTGGCCGGTATCGTCGCCGAAGTGACATTGATCGAGTTCGATACCAAGCTGCGTGCCGACGAAGTGCTGCAGAAAAAACTGCACAGCCTGCCCAACGTCAAGGTGATCATGAATGCCCTGAGCACCGAGGTAAAAGGCGACGGCAGCAAGGT
>CAZMLX010000181.1:0-4413 GCA_964567275.1 uncultured Thiopseudomonas sp.
CTGGGCGAGCCCGGTCCCGACCGCATCTGGTATGTGGGTGACGCTTTCGCTGCCGGCTGGACGCTGGACGAAGTGCACAACATCACCAAGATCGACAAGTGGTTCCTGGTGCAGATCGAAGACCTGTACCAGGAAGCCGAAGGCCTGCGCAAAATGGGCTTTGCCCAGCTGGACCGCAGCACCCTGCTGCGCCTGAAGCGCAAGGGCTTTAGTGATGCCCGTCTGGCCAAACTGCTGGCCATCTCCGAAAAGGAGGTGCGCAGCCGCCGCCACCAGCTGGAGGTGTTCCCGGTGTACAAGCGGGTGGACACCTGCGCCGCCGAGATCGACATCTTCGTGCCCTCGCTGCCGCTCATGGCCGCCGAGTTCGCCACCGACGTGGCTTACATGTACTCCAGCTACGATGACGAGTGTGAAGCGAACCCCAGCAACCGTGACAAGATCATGATTCTGGGCGGTGGCCCCAACCGTATCGGTCAGGGCATCGAGTTTGACTACTGCTGCGTACATGCGGCGCTGGCCATGCGTGAAGACGGTTACGAAACCATCATGGTCAACTGCAACCCGGAAACCGTTTCCACCGACTACGACACCTCCGACCGCCTGTACTTCGAGCCGGTAACCCTGGAAGACGTGCTGGAAATCGTGCGGGTCGAGAAGCCAAAAGGCGTGATTGTGCAGTACGGTGGCCAGACCCCGCTGAAGATCTGCCGTGCCCTTGAAGAGGCCGGCGTGCCCATCATTGGTACCAGTCCGGACGCCATTGACCGCGCCGAAGACCGTGAGCGTTTTCAACAAATGGTTGAGCGCCTCAACCTGCTGCAACCCAACAACGCCACAGCACGCAGTGAAGAAGAAGCCATCCGCCACTCCAAAACCATCGGTTACCCGTTGGTGGTGCGTCCGTCCTATGTACTGGGCGGCCGGGCCATGGAAATCGTCTACGACGAGGAAGAGCTCAAGCGCTACATGCGCGAAGCCGTGCAAGTATCCAACGACAGCCCGGTACTACTGGACCACTTCCTCAACAGCGCCATCGAAATCGATATCGATGCCATCTGCGACGGTGAACAGGTGGTGATTGGCGGCATCATGCAGCACATCGAACAGGCTGGCGTGCACTCCGGGGACTCCGCCTGTTCGCTGCCGGCCTATTCGCTGTCACAGCAGGCGCAGGACACCATCCGCGACCAGGTCAGCCGCATGGCGCTGGAACTGGGCGTGCGTGGCCTGATGAACGTGCAGATGGCAGTGCAGGGCGATGACATCTATGTGATCGAGGTCAACCCGCGTGCCTCGCGTACCGTACCGTTCGTGTCCAAGTGTATTGGCGACTCGCTGGCCAAAATTGCCGCCCGCGTCATGGCCGGTAAAACCCTCAACGAGCTGGGCTTTACCAGGGAAATCATTCCGCCCTTCTTTAGCGTGAAAGAGGCGGTGTTCCCCTTTGCCAAGTTCCCTGGCGTAGACACCATTCTGGGCCCGGAAATGAAATCTACCGGTGAAGTCATGGGCGTGGGCGACAGCTTTGCCGAAGCCTTTGCCAAGGCGCAAGCCGGTGCCGGCGAAAAACTGCCACAGGCAGGCCGTGCCTTTATCAGCGTGCGTGAAAGCGACAAGGGCGAAGTGGCCGAGCTGGCCCGTGACCTGGTAGCGCTGGGCTTTGAAATTGTCGCCACCCGCGGCACCGCCAAGGTGATTGAAGAGGCGGGCGTTGCAGTACGCCGGGTCAACAAGGTCACCGAAGGCCGGCCGCACATTGTTGACATGATCAAGAACCAGGAAATTTCCCTGATTATCAATACCACCGAGGGCAGGCAGTCGATTGCCGACTCCTTCTCCATCCGTCGTAACGCCTTGCAGAACAAGGTCTATATCACCACCACCCTGGCTGCCGGCCAGGCGGTCTGTGAAGCCCTGAAGTTTGGCCCGGAAAAAACCGTACGCCGTCTGCAAGACTTGCATGCAGGACTGTAACATTGAGCAAATACCCGATGACCGTCCAGGGCGCCAAGGCCCTGGAAGATGAACTCAAACACCTGAAAAGCGTGATTCGCCCGCAGATCACCGAAGCCATTGCTACCGCACGGGAGCTGGGTGACCTGAAAGAAAACGCCGAATACCATGCTGCCCGCGAACAGCAGGGCATGGTCGAGGCACGTATCAATGACATCGAGGGCCGCTTGTCCGGGGCCCAGATCATTGATGTCACCAGTATTGCCCCTACCGGCAAGGTGATCTTTGGCGTGACCGTTGAACTCTGCAATCTGGACACGGACGAAAGCGTGACTTACCAGATCGTTGGCGAAGACGAGGCGGATATCAAGGTCAACAAGATCTCCGTTACCTCGCCCATCGCCCGTGGCCTGATCGGCAAGGAGGAAGGCGAAATCGTGGCGGTGCAAACGCCGGGTGGTGTGGTCGAGTACGAGATTATCGAGGTACTGCATCTCTGATGTGGAGGGCCGCCTGGAGCGGCCCTTTTTTTGCCTGTAACCGGATGTGATTATGTCGAAAACCTCCATGGCAGATGCCGGCAGCATACTCTGGCAACTGGCACTGATTGTCTGGCTGGGCAGCCACCTGGCCAGCCTGTTCCTGTTTATGCCGTTGCTGCAGCAGGCCGGCTTTGCTCCCCTGTTGCAACAGGAAATCCGTGACCAGTTGCGGCCGGCCCTGTTGATCGTGACGATGATGGCCAGTGTGGTGCAGATGCTGGTGCTGGTTCGCAGCTGCGGCATGCGCGGGCTGGGGCGGGAGCTGCGGGGCCAGCTGGTGCTGGCGGTCTGGTGTCTGGCGCTGATTCTGTTGCTGGCCAGTGCCCGGCTGGGCATGGAGTGGCCGCTGTTGCGGGCGCTTTATGGTGCGCTGCTGGGCTGTGGTTTGCTATTGTTGAGCCAGCCCCTGCCGGCACGGGTCGTCACTGTACGGTAGCTGCCAGTCCACCAGAATTTTTACATGCCAGGTATCCTGCGTGCGTTTGAAGTGCATCCGCCTGTCCGGCTTCAAGTCCTTTGTGGACCCCACCACTGTCAGCTTTCCCGGCAACATGACTGCCGTGGTGGGGCCGAACGGTTGTGGCAAGTCGAACATCATTGATGCGGTACGCTGGGTGCTGGGTGAAAGTTCGGCGAAAAACCTGCGTGGCGAGGCGATGACTGATGTCATCTTCAACGGCTCCACCAGCCGCAAGCCGGTGTCGCGGGCCAGCATCGAGCTGGTGTTTGACAACAGCGAAGGCAAGATTCCCGGCGAATACGCCAGCTATGCAGAAATTTCCGTGCGTCGCCAGGTCACCCGCGAGGCGCAAAGCACCTATTACCTGAACGGCACCAAGTGCCGCCGCCGTGACATTACCGATCTGTTTTTGGGCACCGGGTTGGGCCCGCGCAGTTATGCAATTATTGAGCAGGGCATGATTTCCCGGCTGGTGGAAGCCCGTCCCGACGATTTGCGGATTTTTATCGAGGAAGCCGCCGGCATTTCCAAATACAAGGAGCGGCGCCGTGAAACCGAAAATCGCATGCGCCGCACCCAGGACAACCTGGCGCGGCTGACCGACCTGCGTGACGAGCTGGGCCGCCAGCTTGACCGTTTGCAGCGACAGGCGCAGGCTGCCGAGCGCTATCAGGCACTCAGGGCCGACAGCCAGCGCTTTGAAACCCAGCTGACCGCCATGCGCTGGCAGGGGCTGACCGAACAGGCCGCACAGCTGCAACAGCTGCTCAATGAGCGGGAAACCGGCCTGCAGGCACAGATTCGCCTGCAATATCAGGCCGATGCCCAAACTGAACAGCTGCGCGACCAGCATCACGACAGTAGCGAGCAGTTCAATCAGGTGCAGGCCCGTTTTTATCTGGTGGGTGCCGAGATTGCCCGCACCGAACAGGCCATCCAGCATGCCCGCCAGCGCCTGCAGCAGTTGCAGGATGACCTGCGTGATGCCGAACGTCAGCGGCAGGAAACCGAGGCGCATCTGTTGCAGGACCGCCAGCTGCTGGAACAGCTGGACGAGGAGGAAGCCCTGTTGCAGGAGCAGCGCAGCGAAGCGGAACAGCGGCACGCGCTGGCGCAAGCGCAGTTGATGCAGGCCGAAGACGCCTGGCAGCAGTGGCAGGATCAGTGGCAGGCGGCCAGTCTGGCCGGCCAGCAGCCTCGTGAAGCCCTGCAGCGGGTGCGTTTGCGTATCGAACAACTGAACGCCAGCCGCCAACAGCTGGAACAGCGCAGCCAGCGGTTGCAGGCCGAGCAGCAGGAGCTGCAGGCCAGTCTGACTGGCAGCAGTCTGGAGCCGTTGCAGGACGAGCTGGCCCTGTTGCAGGAAGAACACCAGCTGCTGCGCCTGCAGCAGGACGAACAACAGGAACAGCTGCACCAGCTGCAGGAGCAGGAGCGCCAGCTGCAACAGCAGCT
>CAZMLX010000182.1:0-4386 GCA_964567275.1 uncultured Thiopseudomonas sp.
TTAACCCGGATGGGTTGAGCCATTCAGAGTCGGGTCTAATTCGGGGTCAGAGTCAGAACTCCAGAGTTCTGACTCTGACCCCGAATTGACAATCAACTTACTCGAAGCGGCCGCTGAGGCTGCCCAGGCCGTTGTAGTGCACCACAAAGCTGTCGCCCTTGTTGACGGACACGGCTTCGGTGATAGCTCCGATCATGATGAAGGTGCCTGCCGGCAGGCTTTCGCCACGTTCGGCCAGCATGTTGGCCAGCATCGCTACCGAGGACGCCGGGTGGCCCAGTACGGCGGCACCGGCACCGGTCTGTACGATTTTGCCGTTAACTTCCATTACTACGCCCAGGGTTTTCAGGTCCAGGTCTTCCGGCTTGGCCATGTTGCCACCGGTCATGAAGCGGCTGGAGCTGGAGTTGTCGGCGATCACGCTTTTCAGGTCAAATTTGAAGTCCTTGTAGCGTGAGTCGATCACTTCCACCGCCGGCATGACAAAGTCGGTAGCCCGCAGTACGTCACCAATGTGAACACCCGGGCCTTTCAGCTCTTCTTTCAGTACAAAGGCCAGTTCGGCTTCGATTTTCGGGTGGATCAGCTCGTCATGCTTGATGCTGGCACCTTCCGGTACGCTGAAGTAGTCGGCCAGGTAACCGTAGCAGGGATGCTCAACGCCCATCTGGGACATTTTCGCCCAGGAGGTCAGGCCCATTTTCATGCCGACAATCTTGGTGCCACGGGCTTCTTTGCGGCGACGGGCTTCCCACTGGATGTCGAAGGCATCCCGGTAGGTCATTTGCGGGTAGTCTTCGGTGATCTTGGTGATCTCGTAGGCTTGCAGTTCGGCGTTTTCGCAGTGCTCGGCCAGCTTTTCGATTTGTTCCCGGCTCAGGCCGTTTTTCATTTCATCAGTCATTACATCAGTCCTCGTTGTTTGGCCATGGTGATGGCCAGGTCTTCAATCATGTCTTCTTGTCCGCCAACGGTGCCACGGCGGCCCAGCTCGACCAGCAGGTCGCGGGCGGGTACACCGTACTTTTGCTCGGCACGCTTGGCAAACAGCAGGAAACTGCCGTACACGCCCGCCCAGCCAAGGGTCAGGGCGTCACGGTCGACACGGATGGGGAAATCCATCATGGGCACGACCAGATCCTCGGCCACGTCCATGATTTTGTACAGATCAATGCCGGTGTTGATGCCCATGCGGTCCAGCACAGCGCACAGCACTTCCAGCGGGGTGTTGCCGGCGCCGGCGCCCAGCCCGGCTACCGAGCCGTCAATACGGCTGGCACCGGCTTGAATCGCCGCCACCGAGTTGGCAATGGCCATGCCCATGTTATGGTGGCCATGGAAGCCCACCTCGACATGAGCCGGCAGCTCGGCGCGCAGCAAAGCGATGCGCCGGGTGACATGCTCGGGCAGCATATAGCCGGCCGAGTCGGTTGAATAGATGCAGTTGGCACCAAAATCAACCATTTTGCGGGCCTGTTCCAGCACCTGCTCCGGGCTGATCATGTGAGCCATCATCAGGAAACCGACCGTATCCATGCCCAGTTTGCTGGCCAGGGTAATGTGTTGTTCCGATACATCAGCCTCGGTACAGTGGGTCGCCACACGGATGCAGGACACGCCATTGTCATAGGCCATTTTCAGGTGGTCACCGGTACCGATACCCGGCAGCAGCAAGGCAGATACCTTGGCCTGCTTCATTTTGGGTATCACCGCCTTGAAGTATTCCTCGTCGCTATGGGCGGGGAAACCATAGTTGACTGAAGCACCGCCCAGTCCGTCGCCGTGGGTAACCTCAATCATCGGCATGCCGGCGTCGTCCATGGCGGTGGCAATGGCCACCATTTGCTCCAGACTGATCTGGTGGCGTTTGGCGTGCATGCCGTCCCGCAGGCACATATCGTGCAAGGTGACTTTTTTGCCTTGTAAGTTCATGGCAATTTCTCCGTTAACTGCGTGCAGGCAGCTGAATGCTGCCCTTGGCAATTTCTTCGGCAAACATTTCTGCCGTGCGCAGGGCGGCGGCCGTCATGATGTCGAGGTTGCCGGCATAGTTGGGCAGAAAATCGCCCAGGCCTTCCACTTCCAGGTAAACGGATACCCGGTTGCCTTCAAACAGCGGACCATTGATCACCCGGTAGCCCGGTACATATTTCTGTACCTCTTTGACCATGGCCTGTATCGACTCGGTAATGGCGGCCTGGTCCGGCTCGCCTTCGAGCAAGCAGTGCACGGTGTCACGCATCAGCAACGGCGGTTCGGCCGGGTTGATGATGATGATTGCCTTGCCCTCTTTGGCACCACCGATTTGCTCCACCGCACCCGCCGTGGTGAGGGTGAACTCGTCGATGTTCTTGCGGGTACCCGGCCCCACCGATTTGGAGGACACGGTCGCAATGATTTCACCATAGTTGACCGGCTGTACCCGGGACACCGCCGCCACCATGGGAATGGTCGCCTGGCCACCACAGGTCACCATGTTGACGTTCATTTCCAGGTTTTTGGCGTGCTGTTCCAGGTTGACCGGCGGTATGCAGTAAGGGCCAATGGCAGCAGGCGTCAGGTCCACCATAATCACACCCAGCTCGTTGAGCTTGCGGCTGTTCTCGGCATGGGCATAGGCCGAAGTGGCGTCAAAGGCAATACGGATGTCGTCCTCGACAATATGTTGAAGCACCCCGTCCACACCTTCGGCGCACACCTTGATGCCCATCTCCCCGGCCCGCTTGAGCCCGGCAGACTCGGGGTCAATGCCCACCATCCATACCGGCTCAACCCAGTCTGAACGCTGCATTTTCATCAACAGGTCGGTACCGATATTGCCCGGCCCAATAATCACAGCCTTGAGTTTCTTAGACATCTCAATGTCCCCGCTATGGAAGTTGGGCGGGCTGCCGAAGCAGCCCGGCCCTGATTACAGCTTGATGCAGATATTTTTCATTTCGGTGTAGAACTCCAGGCCGTGTACGCCGCCTTCACGGCCGATGCCGGACTGTTTGGCACCACCGAACGAGGTGCGCAGGTCACGCAGGAACCAGGAGTTGATCCACACCAGACCCACTTGCATCTGCTCGGCCACCCGCACCGCACGGGAGGAGTTTTCGGTCCAGATCGCTGCCGCCAAACCGTAGTTCGTGTCATTGGCCAGGCCGATTACTTCCTCTTCGGTGTCGAAGGGGCGAATGTGGCAGCAGGGGCCAAAGATTTCTTCACGCACCACACGGGCGTCGTCGGCCAGACCGGTCCAGATGGTGGGCTGAATCCAGTTGCCGTCGTTGAGCTCGGCACCCATGTCGGGAATGCCGCCGCCGATTTCAACGGTGGCGCCTTCCTGCACGGCCAGGTCGTAGTAGGACTTGACCTTGTTCTGGTGCTTTTTGCTGATCAGCGGGCCAAAGTTGGCGCTGCTGTCTTCGGGACGGCCGGGCTTGAGCTTGGCCACTTCTTCTTTCATGCGGGCCAGGAATGTGTCGAAAATCGGGCGCTCCACGTAAACACGCTCGGTAGCCAGACAGACCTGGCCGCAGTTGACGAAGGCGGAACGCATGGTGCCTTCGACGGCTTTTTCGATATCGCAGTCGGCAAATACGATGCCGGGGTTTTTGCCGCCGCATTCCAGAGAAATGTTGCGCAGGCCCACAGAAGCGGCACGCATGATCGCCTCGCCGGTACGGGTTTCACCGGTAAAGGTGATGGCGTCGATCAGCGGATGCTGGGTGAGGAACTCACCGGCAGAGTTGGCACCGAAGCCGTGCACCACGTTGAACACGCCGGCCGGTACGCCGCACTCGTTCATCACTTCGCCCAGCAAGGTGGTGGTGGCCGGGGTTTCTTCGGACGGCTTGACCACTACGGTGTTGCCACAGGCCAGCGCCGGGCCGACTTTCCAGGTCATCAGCAGCAACGGCAGGTTCCACGGCGCAATCACGGCAATCACGCCTTTTGGCGTGCGATGGCCGACGTTCAGCGCACCTTTGCCATCCGGAGTGTCCAGCCGGAAGCCTTCGGTGGGGTGGTTGGCCAGGGTTTCGGAAAACGCCTTGAAGTTGGCGGCGCCACGGGGAATGTCGATGTGGCTGGCCATGGCACGGGGCTTGCCGGTGTCACGGCATTCGGCATCGAGGAACTCGTCAAAACGCTCGTTGATGCGGTCGGCCACCTTGTTCAGCAGCTCGATGCGCTGGGCCTGGGTCAGTTTGCTCCAGGGTCCGGTCAGCGCCGCCTTGGCAGCACGTACCGCCGCATCCACTTCATCCTTGCCGGCTTCGTGGATGTGGCCGATCAGGCTGTTGTCCACCGGGCTGCGGTTTTCGAAGGTTTTGCCGTCGGCCGAGGCCACGTACTGGCCGTTGATAAAGTGTTTGAATTCTTTCATGGGTCAATGTCTCG
>CAZMLX010000183.1:0-4367 GCA_964567275.1 uncultured Thiopseudomonas sp.
GGCAGCGAAATCTGGTTCACACTAGAAATTCGCCCGTTTCTATCGTCAGTGAATCATCTTGATCGTACCGGTCAACAGGTGCTATTAGGTGGTCTGTTTCTGTTGTGGAGCCGATGACATGCACGTCAAGTTTTCTGAAGATGTTGTGCCTCTTTCTGATCTGAAAATCAATCTAGGAAAGGTGGTCAATCGAACGCAGGATACGGGTCGCCCAATCTTGTTGACCAGCCGTGGCCGGGGAGTGGCGGTTGTTCAGAGTCTTGAGGATTTTGAACGGATCGCCGAGGAGCTGAAATTCGTCAAGGCGGTGGTTCAGGGGCTGTCCGATGTGAGCGAGGGTAACACTGTGTCTCTGGCTGAAGCCCGGCAAGCGTTGGGTCTCAGTTAAATGGAGATAGTCCGTAGCGTCAAGGCTTGATAGGTCAGCCATACTGCTTGACCTTATCTGGTTAACTGCTGCCATGCCTGTTGAACTGTTGCAATTTGGAGTCGGTAGCGTGCACGTAAAATTTTCAGAAGATACTGCTCGCTATTGATCTTAGAATAGGCTCGAGAAAAGTTGGTTAGTAAGTAGCAGTGGAGAGAGGCTATGCATACAGTAAAAATCGAAATTTCGCAGCAGGCTTTTGACAAGGTGATGTATTTACTTAAAAGCCTTCCCAAAAATGATGTGAAAATTATTGGCGAGCAAAGCTCTAGCATGGAAAGTCACGCTGACATCACAGCTTTTGCAAATCATTCAGCTAGCCTGGTTGAGGACTGGAAAGATAGCGGTGAGGATGAAATATGGACGTAAAATCTGCTGATATTGTGCTGTGCGAATTTTATTTTAGTGATGCTAAAGTAGCCAAGAAACGACCTGTTTTGGTCTTGAAAGATAATTTGCCGCACGACGACTTTCTTGGCATTGCCATCAGTAGCAAAATAAACAAGCTGTTTGATGATGAGTTCATTATTGGCTTGGAAGATTTTGCGGCAGGCGGCATTCCCGTAACCACTAAGGTTATGCTTAGAAAAACATTTGTGATTTCTAAAGGACGCTATTAACTAATGCCTCGTGCCTTGGCAATGTCGCCCACTGCTTCGGCTAACAGGGCATCGTCGTTTTCTTCCAGTATGGCGTTCAGGTAGGCGGTGATGACTTCCTCGCTATCCAGATAGTCCGCTGCGTCAAAGCTGGGCAGATCAGCAATTTTGACCATGATTTAATTCTCCAGTGTTTTCGCTAGGGCGGTTGATCAGCGCTAGTGCCACATCTGCGATTTAGGAATGCGTTCACGGCTTAGGTTGCCTGACTCAGCCTGTAACCGAATGGTTTTGTTGTCCCAAGAGATTGAGTTGGCTGACCGGTTTATGCCAAGGGTGATTGGCTCAACCACTTTATAAGCCTGACCGGACTGAATTTCTAAAACTTTGAGCTGATAAGTGCCAGGTGTGACGGCTGTTAACTCGAATAAATCATTGCTGCGTACATAGATTTGGCGAACCGGACTATCACTTTGTAACAGCTGTACATAGGTGTCTTGTTTTCCGTTTCTATTATCTATGGTTATGCTGCCGCGACCTTCGGTAGCTAACACTGGTTGTCCGGGCAGATAACCGGTTTTTTCAGGCCAAGCACTTCCGTTTGGAGCGGTGCTTAACAGCTTGCCCAGACCAAGGGTTTCCAGAAAGCTTTGCACGCTAAGGTCTTCTTTGCCAAGAGTGACCTTGATTGCCATGGCGCTCGCAAAAGATAGAACTAAAAACAGGGCTATATTTTTTGCCAGCTTTCCAGTCCTGTTCTTTCTGTTAGCTGCATCCAGCTTGCTTTGCCATTGGTTTTTGTCACTATTTGACCAAGCGCGGCCCGGGTTATTTTGCTGGTTGGTTTTTTTGTATCTTTCCTTGTACCAATCCCTGTCATGCATTCCCATAGACTTACCTCCAGTTATTTCGAATATCAGCGTGCTGGCTGTGCAGCCTGTAATCAGTACTTATTAAACCCGCTCCAATACCACCCCCGCCTCGATATGCTCGGTCCACGGAAACTGGTCAAACAGCGCACAGCGGGTGATGCGGTGGGTATCACTCAGCTGGCGGATGTTGTCGGCCAGTGTCTCCGGATTGCAGGAGATATACAGGATGCGATCAAAGCGTCGCACCAGTTCGCAGGTATCGGGGTCCATGCCGGCGCGGGGTGGATCAACAAACACGGTGCCGAACTGGTAGTCATCTAGCTTGATATTCGCCAAACGCCTAAATTCGCGCACGCCGTTGAGCGCCTGGGTCAGTTCTTCGGCGGACAGGCGCACCAGTTCGATATTGCTGATGCCGTTGTCGTCCAGGTTGGCCAGCGCCGCATTGACCGAGGTTTTGCTGATTTCGGTGGCCAGTACGTTGCGTACGCGGGTGGACAGCGGCAGGGTGAAGTTGCCGTTGCCGCAGTAGAGTTCCAGCAGGTCGTCGCTTTGCTGGCCCAGTGCGTTGTAGGCCCAGCCCAGCATGTGCTGGCACACACCGCCGTTGGGCTGGGTGAAGGCACCTTCGGGCTGGCGGTAGCGGTATTCGCGGCCGGCGATGGTCAGGCGCTCGGTGACATAGTCCTTGTCCAGTACCAGCCGCTGGCCACGGGAGCGGCCAATCAGTTGCACGCCCAGTTGTTCGGCGACCGGCTGCGCGGCGGCCAGCCAGTCGTCGCCCAGCGGGCGGTGGTAGCACAGGGTAATCAGCGCCTCGCCGGACAAGGTGGTTAAAAATTCAGCCTGAAACAGGCGGTTGGACAGTTCACTGTTGGCCTGCCAGGCAGCTTTGAGTTTGGGCATCAGCTGGTTGATCAGCTCGCTGGCAATTGGCAGTTGCTCCATCAGGATGGGCGTGCGTTTGTCGCCGGGGTTGAACATGGCGTAGTGGCCGACGCCGTTTTCAAACCAGATGCGAAACTCGGCGCGCAGGCGGAAGTGCTGTGGGGCGGAGGCGAACACTTCGGGTTGCAAGTCGGTGAAGGGGGCCAGCAGCTGTTGCAGGCGTTGCTGTTTGCTGTGCAGTTGGGCCTGGTAGGCGCTGGGTGAAAAATCGGCTGACATGGCGGTACCGGAACTGTGAAAAATGCGGCAAGGATAGCAGTCTGCGGCGGGCAAAGTCATGCCGGAAGGCCGGCACGGCTGCGGTTTACGGGGCTGGCACCGGCTTGTCTATATTGTCTTCCTTGATTGCCATCAAGCGGGTTTGCAACAGAATGTTTCTATGATGTCAGCGTCAATCCCCCCGGAGGCGGCACATCATGTCTGAAACATTCACTAAAGGCATGGCAAGGAACATCTATTATGGAGGCAGTCTGTTCTTCATTTTGGTGTTTCTGGCCCTGGCCTATCACACCGAAAAAGAAATCCCGCAGCGCACCAACGAGTCCGAGCTGACCGAAGCCGTGGTTCGTGGCAAGCATGTCTGGGAAACCAACAACTGCATTGGCTGCCACACGCTGCTGGGTGAGGGGGCCTACTTTGCGCCCGAGCTGGGTAACGTGTTTTACCGCCGTGGCGGCGAAGCCAGCTTCAAGTATTTCCTGCCTGCCTGGATGAAGGCACAGCCAACCGGTATCCCCGGCCGTCGCCAGATGCCGCAATTCAACCTGACCGATCAGCAACTGGCCGACCTGGCCGAGTTCCTGGAATGGACGGCAAAAATCAACACCAACAACTGGCCGCCCAACATCGAAGGCTGATGCCTGTTGCCGGTTAATGCACGTCTGAATTGCCTGAAAGTTGGAGGACGGATATGTCCACTCAAACCTTGTTCAAATTTGAGTCACAGAAGGTCGCCAAACCCTATTTTGTGTTTGCGCTGATCCTGTTTGTGGGTCAAATCCTGTTTGGCCTGATCATGGGCCTGCAGTACATCATCGGTGACTTTTTGTTCCCGTTGCTGCCCTTTAACATTGCCCGTATGGTGCACACCAACCTGCTCATTGTCTGGTTGCTGTTCGGTTTTATGGGTGCTGCCTACTACCTGGTGCCGGAAGAATCCGACCGCGAACTGCACAGCCCGAAACTGGCGATGCTGATGTTCTGGGTATTTGCGGTTGCCGGCGTACTGACCATTCTGGGCTACCTGCTGGTGCCTTATGCCCGTCTGGCCGAGGCCACCGGTAACGACCTGCTGGCGACCATGGGCCGGGAGTTCCTGGAACAACCGCTACCCACCAAGGTTGGCATTGTGGTGGTGGCGCTGGCATTCCTTTACAACCTGGGCATGACCGTACTCAAGGGCCGCAAGACCGCCGTCAACGTGGTACTGATGACCGGTCTGGTGGGTCTGGCGCTGCTGTTCCTGTTTGCCTTCTACAACCCTGAAAACCTGTCTCGTGACAAGTTCTACTGGTGGTATGT